>JAUMBX010000167.1:23549-37252 GCA_032119515.1 Steroidobacteraceae bacterium
GCACGCCCTTGCGGGTGCGCACCACCACCGCATCGTAGACCTCGCCCTTCTTGACCTTGCCGCGCGGGATCGCGTCCTTGACGCTGACCTTGATGACGTCTCCCACCGCTGCATAGCGACGGCGGGTCCCGCCCAAAACCTTGATACACATCAGCTCACGGGCGCCCGAGTTATCGGCTGCCTGCAATCGGGTCTGCAACTGGATCATTGCCGTTTCTCCTGACGCTTCAGGCCGCAGGCGCGCGTTCTACCACGCGCACCAGGGTCCAGGACTTCCGGCGGGACAGCGGCCGGCACTGGGCGATGTCTACCGTATCGCCCTCGTTGCACTCGTTGTTCTCGTCGTGGGCGAGCAACTTGGTGGTCCGCCGCACGTACTTGCCGTAGGTCGGATGCTTCACCATGCGCTCAACCGTCACCGCAACGGTCTTGTCCATCTTGTTGCTGACCACCTTGCCGGTCAGCGTCCGCGATGCCTTGCTCTCGCTCATCAGCCTTCTCCGCCAGCGCGCGCTGCGCGCTCCAGTTCATTCAGCACGGTCTTGACGCGCGCCACGTTCTTGCGAACCTTGCCGTGCTGGTCGGGCCGGGCGGCCTGACCGGCCGCTGCAGCCATGCGCAGATTGAACTGCTCACGGCGGAGCTTGATCAGCTCTTCCTTGAGATCCGACACGCTCTTGCCCCGCAATTCACTGGCCTTCATCACCGCACCTGCCGCTTCACGAATGTGGTGGATACCGAGAGCTTCGCCGACGCCAGGCGAAAGGCCTCGCGGGCCGTTGCCTCGGGCACGCCCTCGATCTCGAACAGAACCTTGCCGGGCATCACCTTGGCCACCCAGTACTCCACGTTGCCCTTGCCGCTGCCCATTCGCACCTCGAGGGGCTTCTGGGTGATCGGCACGTCGGGAAAGACCCGAATCCAGATCTGGCCACCGCGCTTGACGTAACGGGTCATGGCCCGGCGGGCCGCCTCGATTTCGCGGGCAGTCATGCGCGCACGACCGGTGGCCTTCAGGCCGTACTCACCAAAGGCGACGCTGCTGCCGCGCGTTGCCACGCCGGCCAGGTTGCCCTTGTGTTGCTTGCGGTACTTGGTCCGCTTTGGCTGCATCATGGTTCAGCTACTCCGCTTCAGCCTGCCGCCGGCTCGGTCGCTGCGGCCGGGGCCTCACCCTGCGGCTCCGCCTCGACAAATTCCGGCTTGTCGAACACTTCGCCCTTGAACACCCAGACCTTGATACCGATCACGCCGTAGGTGGTCTGGGCCTCGGCGGTTCCATAGTCGATGTCGGCGCGGAAGGTGTGCAGGGGGATCCTGCCTTCTCGCACCCACTCGGAACGGCTGATTTCCGCCCCGTTGAGCCGGCCGGCAATCCGCACCTTCACCCCGAGGGCCCCGCTGCGCATGGTGTTCATCACCGCACGCTTCATCGCTCGCCGGAACATCACCCGCTTCTCGATCTGCTGGGCGATGCCCTCGGCGACGAGGGTGGCATCCAGTTCGGGCTTGCGAATTTCGGCAATGTTCAGCCTGACGTCGGAAACCGGCATGCCGAGGATCCGCGCCACTTCCTGGCGCAGCTTCTCGATGTCCTCGCCCTTCTTGCCGATCACGATGCCCGGACGGGCAGTGTGAATGGTGATATTCGCCTTGCGAGCCGCCCGCTCGATATTGATCCGACTGACGGAAGCCTCGGCCAGCTTCTTCTGCAGGAACCGGCGGACCTGCCAATCGCTGTAAACGTGTCCGGCAAAACTGCTCGAATCGGCGTACCAGCGCGAGTTCCACTCGCGGGTGATGCCGAGTCGGATTCCAACCGGATTGACTTTCTGACCCATGCCCTGCTCCGTTGCTGTCCGTGGTTGGCGCTTAGCCGACGCGGCCGTCGCCGACCGTGACCGTGATGTGGCTGAGGCGCTTCACGATCCGGTTGCCGCGACCCTTGGCGCGGGCCTGGAACCGCTTCATGACCGGCGCGGTATCGATCTCGATACGCGCCACCTTCAGTTCGTCGATATCCGCGCCGAGGTTGTGTTCCGCGTTCGCGATGGCCGACTCGAGGACCTTGCGGACCAGCTTGGCCCCCTTCTTCGGGGTGTAGTTCAACACCTGCAGGGCCTGCCCCACCGGCTGTCCACGCACCATGTCGGCGACCAGGCGGCATTTCTGCGGCGAGATACGCGCGTGTCGGAGTTTTGCCGAAACCTGCATGACTGGACTCCTAGGCCTTCTTGTCGCCGCCGTGACCCTTGAAGGTCCGGGTCGGGGCAAACTCACCGAGCTTGTGGCCCACCATGTTCTCGGAAACCGACACCGGGACGTGCTGACGCCCGTTGTGGACCGCAATGGTCAGGCCAACCATCTCCGGCAATACCATCGAGCGCCGCGACCAGGTCTTGATCGGCCGGCGATCGTTCTTGGCGCGCGCCTCGTCGACCTTCTTGCTGAGATGCAGGTCGACGAACGGGCCTTTCTTGAGCGAACGTGACATGGTCCGGGATGCTCCTTACTTGCGCCTTCTCACGATGAAGGCATCCGTACGCTTGTTCTTGCGGGTCTTCTTGCCCTTGGTGTGCCAACCCCAGGGCGACACGGGATGCGGGTTACCTTGCCCGGACTTGCCCTCACCACCGCCGTGTGGGTGGTCGACCGGGTTCATGACCACGCCGCGAACGGTCGGACGAATGCCCTTCCACCGCTTGGCGCCGGCCTTGCCGAAGTTCCTGAGGTTGTGCTCGTCGTTGCCTACTTCGCCCAGCGTAGCGCGGCAATCGGCACTGACGCGCCGCATCTCGCCGGACTTGAGCCTGAGCAACGCGTAGCCACCTTCGCGACCGGTGTACTGCGCGGAATTGCCTGCCGCACGGGCCAGCTGACCGCCCTTGCCAGGCTTCATTTCGATGTTATGCACCAGCGAACCCAGCGGCAGGCTGCGTAGTGCCATGGAGTTGCCGGATTTGATCGGCGACTCCGGACCAGACTGGATCTCGTCGCCCGCCGTCAGCCCCTTGGGCGCCAGGATGTAGCGGCGCTCGCCATCGCGGTACAGGATCAGAGCCAGGTAGGCCGACCGGTTCGGATCGTACTCGAGCCGCTCCACGCGACCGACCACGCCATCCTTGTCACGACGGAAGTCGATGATGCGGTACTTGTGCTTGTGGCCGCCGCCCTTGTGACGGGTAGTCAACCTGCCCGAGTTGTTGCGACCGCCGGTCGACTTCTGGGCTGACAGGAGGCCGCGAACCGGGGCCCCCTTGTGCAGCGCAGAGCGATCCGGGCGGAGCTGGAAACGCGTGCCGGGTGAGGTGGGTTTTAGCTTCTTCAGTGGCATGGTTCTGTCTTCCGTTGCCGGCGCCCGCTCAGGGCGCCTCCGCTCCGCCGAGTTCGATCGCCTGACCGGACTCGAGCTTCACGTATGCCTTCTTCCAGTCCGAGCGACGGCCGTTGAAGCGGCCGAAGCGCTTGTTCTTGCCCACCTGGTTGACGGTGTGGACCGACTGGACCTTGACCTCGAACATGAACTCCACCGCAGCCTTGATCTCCGGCTTGGTGGCGTCCGTCCTGACCTTGAACACGTACTGCCCCGCCTCGGCCACGCGCGCGGATTTCTCGGACACGTGGGGGGCGATCAGCACGTTGATCAGGCGTTCCTTGGAAATCCTGCTGGTGTCGCTCATGCCAGCCTCTCCTCGAGCATCTTCAGCGCGCCGACCGTCGCCAGCACCTTCTCGTGCCGCGCCAGGCTGACCGGATCGAGCCCCGACACCGGCAGCACCTGCACCGCCGGCAGGTTGCGGGCGGCCAGGAACAATTTTTCCTCGTAGGCCTCGACCAGGATCAGCACGCTGTCGAGGCCCATTTCCTTGAGCTTGCCGACCAGCATCCTGGTCTTGGGCGCTTCGAGCTCCAGGCCATCCGTGACCACCAGGCGCTCCTGGCGAACCAACTCGGAAAGCATCGAGCGCATTGCGCCGCGATACATCTTGCGGTTGACCTTCTGCTCGAAACTGCGCGGCTTCGCCGCGAAGGCCCTGCCGCCGCCCACCCAGATGGGGCTGCGGCTCGAGCCGGCCCGAGCGCTACCCGTGCCTTTCTGGCGCCAGGGCTTCTTGCCGCCGCCGCGCACCTCCGCCTTGGTCTTCTGGGCCTTGGTGCCGGCCCGCCCGGCCGCCATGTAGGCGGTCATGACCTGATGAACCAGGGGCTCGTTGTACTCGCGACCGAAGGCAGCCTCGCTGACCTCGATCTCCTGCCCGGCCGTCGCTCCGTTCAACATCTTCAGCTTCATGACGGTGCCTCGGATCACTTCTTGGCCGGCGCGACAAACTTGCGCCGGGCCTGGGCAGCCGCCTTGACCGACGGCCGGATCACCACGGACCCGCCCTCGGCGCCGGGCACGGAGCCGCGCACGAGAATGAGGTTGCGCTCAGCGTCGATCTCGACAACCGTGAGGTTCTCGACGGTCCTGCGATCGCCTCCCATGTGGCCAGACATCCGCTTGCCCTTGAAGACCCGACCCGGAGTCTGGCGCTGACCGATCGAGCCCGGCGCGCGGTGCACGACCGAGGCACCATGGCTGGCGGGACCGCCAGCGAATCCATGACGCTTCATGGTGCCCGCGAAGCCCTTGCCGATGGTGGTGCCGGCCACGTCCACCACCTGCCCGGCGGTGAACAAGTCGACCTTCAATTCGGCGCCGGACTGGAGCTCCTGACTCTCGCCCTCTGTCAGCCGGAACTCCAGGGTGGTGGACCCCGGCTCTACGGCATGGCGGGCAAAGTGACCCGCCACCGGCTTGCCCACCCGCGAGGCACGCCGACTGCCCACCGTGACCTGAACCGCACGATAGCCGTCCTTGTCGGCGGACTTCACCTGAACGACACGGTTCGGAAGGGCTTCAATGACCGTGACGGGGACGGACTCCCCAGCCTCGGTAAAGACCCGCGTCATGCCGCACTTGCGGCCGACCAAGCCAATGGTCATGACCTGTTCCTCGTATCACCGTCCTGGCTTCGATTGGCCGGGACTGACTGCTTGTCTACTCTGGCGGGCACCGCACGCGATCCAGCGCGCCGCCACCTACCAGATCCCTTGCCCCGAAAAAACCAGGCGCCTCGGTCAGGACCGGGCACCCTCGGCGGAGCCAAATCAGCCGCCTAGTATAGCGGCTCGAAAACGTTAAGCAAGCCGGATCAGTTCAGCTTGATCTGTACGTCAACCCCGGCAGGCAGCTCGAGTTTCATCAACGCATCGACGGTCTTGTCGGTGGGATTGACGATGTCCATGAGCCGCTTGTGGGTGCGGATCTCGTACTGATCACGAGCGTCCTTGTCCCCGTGGGGGGACACCAGGACCGTGAACTTCTCGATCTTGGTAGGCAGTGGCACCGGCCCGCGCACGGTGGCGCCGGTCCGCTTGGCCGTGTCCACGATCTCCCGGGCTGAGGTGTCGATCAGCCGATGATCGAAGGCCTTGAGGCGGATCCGGATATTCTGACTGGTAGCCATCTGTCCTCTCCTCGCCTCAGACCAGGATCTTGGCGACGACGCCGGCGCCGACCGTGCGGCCACCCTCGCGGATGGCGAAGCGCAGGCCTTCCTCCATCGCGATCGGCGCAATCAGCTCCACCACCATCTTGATGTTGTCGCCAGGCATCACCATCTCCACCCCGTCGGGCAGCTGGATCGTCCCGGTCACGTCCGTCGTCCGGAAATAAAACTGCGGCCGATACCCCTTGAAGAACGGCGTGTGTCGCCCGCCCTCTTCCTTGGTCAGCACGTACACCTCACTCTCGAACTTCGTGTGCGGGTTGATCGAACCAGGCTTCGACAACACCTGACCACGCTCGACTTCCTCCCGCTTCGTCCCACGCAGCAGCACGCCCACGTTGTCCCCGGCCTGACCCTCGTCCAGCAGCTTGCGGAACATCTCCACGCCCGTGCAGGTCGTCTTCGTCGTCGGCTTGATGCCCACGATCTCGATCTCGTCGTTCACCTTCACGATGCCACGCTCGATACGACCCGTCACCACCGTGCCACGACCCGAAATCGAGAACACGTCCTCGATCGGCATCAGGAAAGGCTTGTCAATCACCCGCACCGGCGTCGGAATGTAGCTGTCCATCGCCTCCACCAGCTTCACGATCGCCGGCGCACCAATCTCGCTCGTATCTCCCTCCAGCGCCTTCAGCGCCGAACCACGGATGATCGGCGTGTCGTCGCCAGGAAACTCATACTTCGACAACAGCTCCCGGACCTCCATCTCCACCAGCTCGATCAGCTCCGGGTCGTCCACCATGTCGCACTTGTTCAAAAACACCACGATGTACGGCACGCCCACCTGCCTCGCCAGCAAAATGTGCTCGCGCGTCTGCGGCATCGGGCCGTCCGCCGCCGATACCACCAGAATCGCCCCGTCCATCTGCGCCGCACCCGTGATCATGTTCTTCACGTAGTCCGCATGCCCAGGACAATCCACGTGCGCATAGTGACGCTCCATGGACTGATACTCCACGTGCGCCGTCGAAATCGTAATGCCACGCGCCTTCTCTTCCGGCGCCTTGTCAATCTGGTCGTACGCACTGAACTCTCCACCGTGCGTCTCCGCCATCACCTTGGTCAACGCCGCCGTCAGCGTCGTCTTCCCATGGTCAACGTGTCCAATCGTCCCCACGTTCACGTGCGGCTTGTTGCGTACGAATTTTTCCTTGGCCACGCTTCACCTCGAATCACTACGCCTGAACTGGAGCCCACGACCGGGATTGAACCGGTGACCTCGTCCTTACCAAGGACGTGCTCTACCAACTGAGCTACGTGGGCACTTGACCTTGGCTCCCCCTACCCGGTTGGAGCGGGTGATGGGAATCGAACCCACGTCATCAGCTTGGAAGGCTGAGGTTCTACCATTGAACTACACCCGCAACCCTTCCCGAACACGCATCCGACCCGCCCCCGCCCCGGAACGGGCCATCCAAACCGGTGGTGGAGGGGGTAGGATTCGAACCTACGAAGGCATGAGCCAGCAGATTTACAGTCTGCCCCCGTTGGCCGCTTGGGTACCCCTCCGGCAATTGAGCCGCGCATTTTCGGGGTTCGCGCCTTGGGTGTCAATGGTTTGGATGACCAGAGATCCAGGGCTGCGGTCGGTCCGCCAGACTCTGGATTTGACGTAATCCTTTGTTCCGGCTGGTATTACTGAAATATTTCCCATTTCGGGCAGTTTTGGCCTTCCCTCCCTGAGGCGTCGTGGGCATACTGGGTTTCGGGGAAGGTCGGGTTTCGGAATACTCAATGGAACGTCGCCTACACACTAGGCATAGAGCCAAGACCACGGTTTACATCACCCTGCCGGGCAAGGGTGGTCGGCTCTGCAGGGCACACAACCTGAGTGCCAACGGCGTGTTCATCGAGACCGAGAACCTCGGCCTCCGCAAGGGTACCTTCGTGGAACTGGCCTTTGCCATCAATCTGGGCAAGGTCACCCGGATCCACCGTCGCAAGGCGGTCGTCGCTCACGTATCGGGCGGCGGAACCGGACTCAGGATGGACAGCCAGGGCGCCGGCTGAGGCGCCTCACCGATTTCCATGTCGGGGGGTACCGGGTCGAGAGGCCCGGCCACCCTCCATTTTTTTCAGTTTCGCGGTTCTTGCAGCCGCAAAGCTGCTCGCTCGGCGCAGATCGCGGCATATCGACACCCAAAGACCGATAACCGGCCGGCATGACCTGAGCATCCTGGGCCATTTCCCATGGGCAGGGCGAATGCCTAGAGTAGTGAGCTCCCCAGGAGGTCCCCATGCCCAGAATATTCGATAGCATCCTCGACACCATCGGCGGCACTCCGCTGGTCCGTCTTCGGCGCCTCGGGCAGAACCTGCCCGGGCAGGTGCTCCTGAAGCTGGAGTTCTTCAACCCCTGCTCGAGCGTAAAGGACCGGATTGGGGTCAGCATGATCGAGGACCTCGAGGCCAGGGGCCTGATCAAGCCCGATACCGTGCTGGTCGAACCCACCAGCGGCAACACTGGCATCGGCCTGGCGTTCGTGGCCGCGGCCCGCGGTTACCGCCTGCTGCTGACCATGCCCGACTCCATGAGCATCGAACGCCAGCGCATGCTGAAGGCTTTCGGCGCGGAGCTGGTCCTGACCGAGGGTGCCAAGGGGATGCGTGGCGCGCTCGCCAAGGCCCAGGACATCGTAGCCAGCGACCCCTCGCGTTACCTGTTGGTGGGCCAGTTCAGCAATCCGGCCAACCCCGCAATCCACCGTCGCACCACCGCCGAGGAGATCTGGGCCGATACGGACGGGCGGGTGGATGCCCTGGTAGCGGGCGTCGGGACCGGTGGCACCATCACCGGCGTGGCAGAGGTCCTGAAGGCGCGAAGGCCTGGCTTCCAGGCCATCGCCGTGGAGCCCGCCGACAGCCCGGTCCTGTCGGGCGGGCAGCCGGGGCCGCACAAGATTGCCGGCATCGGTGCCGGCTTCGTACCCGAGGTCCTGAATCGCTCCGTGATCGATGAGGTGATCACGGTCACCAACGAGGAAGCTGCCGTCCAGGCGCGGCGCCTCGGCCGGGAGGAAGGCATCCTGGTGGGCATCAGTTCGGGTGCGGCCCTGCATGCGGGTCTCCAGCTGGCCGGTCGCGAAGCGTTCCGCGACAAGCTCATCGTGGTCATCATCCCGAGCTTTGGCGAGCGTTACCTGTCCACCTGGCTGTACGAGAATGCCGACGCCTCCTGAGGAGACAGCCGGCGAGCGGCACTGGCTGGCCCTCGCCCACCGGTTGACCGAGGATCTCGGTGGCATGCGTCGCCTCAGCGACACCCTGCAGCCCCGCTCCATCAGTGCGCTGACTGCCGGGCTCCACGCCCTGCTGCTTTACGGGCCGGGAGATGCCGGGCGTGCAGCCCTCGTCCTGCCCTCACTGGCCCGGCAACTGGAGGGCGCCATCGCCGCCGCGCTGGACCTCGCCGCGTTCGCCGATGCGCAGCCGGATCCGGCCGCCCTCACGCGGCAGTTCTTTGAACTGCTGCCCACGCTGCGCGAGGCTCTGATCTCCGATGCCCGGGCGGCGTTTCGCAACGATCCTTCCTGTCGCTCGAGCGAGGAAGCGCTGCTCGCCCTGCCGGGCCCGCTGGCAGTGGCCTATCACCGCATGGCGCATGCACTGCAGGGGCTCGCCGTTCCCGTGCTGCCGCGCCTGATCGCGGAGGCGGCCCACTCCCTGACCGGCGTCGACATCCACCCGGGAGCCAGGATCGGCCGCGAGTTCTTCATCGATCACGGCACCGGTGTGGTGATCGGGGAAACGGCGGAGATCGGCGACCGGGTCACGCTCTACCAGGGCGTGACCCTGGGGGCGCGCAGCTTCACTCTCGACGCCGAGGGCCAACTCGTGAAGGGCGAGCCCCGCCATCCCATCGTGGAGGACGACGTGGTCGTCTATGCCAATGCCAGCATCCTCGGCAGGGTCACCATCGGCCGGGGCAGCGTCGTCGGCGGTAACGTGTGGCTCACCCGCTCCCTGCCTCCCGGCACGCGCCTGTATCAGGCCGCGGCCCAGGAACGCGGCTTCGAGGGCGGCGCCGGAATCTAATCTCCAGGGACCGCCGCTTGCGCAGGCCTCGGCCAGCGTCTAATTTTCCGCCTGTTCCCAGGAGGACCTTATGGCAAGAATCATGACGCGGCGGCGGTTCGTGCAGCAGGCCACGGCAGCGACCGCGCTGGCCGGGCTGCCGCTGGTCCGCGCCGGCGCCCAGGTCCGGTTCGGCTCCTATCCCTTCAAGCTCGGCGTCTCCTCCGGCGACCCTGCTCGCGACGGGTTCGTCATCTGGACGCGCCTGGCGCCTGAGCCCTTCGAGCCCGAACAGCTCGGCAACACCGGCTACGAACTGGACTGGGAGGTGGCCGAGGATGCCGGGTTCCAGCGCATCGCGAGCTCGGGGCGCAGCCTGGCGCTGGCCCACCTCGCCCACTCGGTCCACGTCGAGGTGGCGGGTCTCGAGCCCGGGCGCGAATACCACTACCGCTTCAGGCTGGGCCGCTATGAAAGCCCGCCGGGGCGGGCCCTGACCCTGCCTGCTGCGGGCGAGAGCCCTGCCCTGCGCTTAGCCCTGGGCTCCTGCGCCCATTACGAACACGGTTTCTTTTCCGCCTACCGCTACATGGCGGCCGATCGGCCAGACCTGATCCTCGCGCTCGGCGATTACATCTACGAGGACGGGTACGGCAACCGTCGGGTACGACTCTTCCATCGCCGTGAGGCCATCACCCTGGCCGACTACCGCAACCGCTATGCCGAGTACCAGGTCGATCCGGACCTGCAGGCAGCCCATGCAGCCTGCCCGTGGCTGGTCACCTGGGACGACCATGAAGTCGACAACGATTACGCGGCCCTGACCAGCGAGCATGAACTCTGCGGCGGGCCACCAAGCCGCGAGGCTTTCGCGCTTCGGCGGGCAGCGGCCTACCAGGCCTGGTACGAACACATGCCGGTCAGGCCTTCCCGGTTGCGGGCCGCCGGCGGGGTCACCGTCCACAGCGCCTTCGACTGGGGCTCGGCCGCCCGCCTGTACCTGCTCGATACGCGCCAGCACCGCTCCGCCCAGGCCTGCGCGCGGGAGCCCACTCCGGCCACCTGCGACACCGAAGCCGGCCGCAAGCTGCTGTTCGTCGGTGCAGGCGGCGGCCGGCTGGTTGGCCTGACCGATCCTGCCTGTCGACCACAACTGGAAGATCCCTCCCGCACCATGCTGGGTGCCGGGCAGGAGGAATGGCTCGACGACGCGCTCACCGGTGAGCGCTGCCGCTGGAACTTGCTGGCCTACGGCACGCCCTTCGCGCCCATCTACGAGGGGACGCCCGAGGCGCCGCTGGTGTTCACCGACGGGTGGTCTGCCTATCCCGTAGCGCGGCAGCGTCTGCTCGACGCCCTGGTTCGTCACCGCACCAGCAATCCGGTGATGATGACCGGCGACCTGCACGCTTTCTTCGTCAGTGAGGTCAGGGACCAGCGCGGCAGGACCCTCGCCAGTGAGCTGGTCACTTCCTCCATTGCCAACAGCAACACCAACAAGTCCGGCGTGCTGCACCTGAATCCGCATATCCGGTATCACGAGTGGGAGCACAGCGGCTACACCCTGTGCGAGGTCGAAGGCGACCGCATGCGGGCGGACATGGTGGGCGTGGACGACATCCGCGATCCGCGCACGGCCCGCCGGGTCCTGGCAAGCTTCGAGTTCGAGGAAGGCAACCCCATTCCGAGGAGGATCGACGCATGAGCGCAGCCAGCCTGGAGTCCCGCATCCGTCTACTGGAGGACCGCGAGGCGATCCGCGACCTGGTCGCGCGCTACACCATGGTGGTGGATGATCGCGACATCGACGCCATCGGCGAGCTCTTTACCCCGGACGGATGCTTTCGCTCCAGGGACGGAGTCATCGTCTCCAGGGGCCGCGCCGAGGTGCTCGAGGCCTATCACAAGCGCTTTGCCGCGCTGACCCTGACGCTGCACGTGGGCCACGACCACCTCATCGAATTCGACGCCGCGGACCCCGACCTGGCGCGCGGCTGGCTGACCTCGCATGCCGAAGTGCATCGCAACGGCCGGACCATGGTGGCCGCCATGCGCTACGAGGACACCTACCGCCGTCATGACGGGCGCTGGCGCTTCCAGGACCGGCTGATCCATTTCCTGTATTACCTCCCGGTCGAGGAATACGCGGCAGGGTTTGGCACCCGCGACCGCATGCGGGCCTACGAGGCTCCGCGCGAGGCGGACATTCCCGAGTCGCTCGCCGCCTGGCAGGACTACGCCCGTCGTTTCCTGGCCTGAGCCATGGAGCCCGGGACGGCCCTGCATGGCTCGGCCACCCTGCTGCACCTGCTGCTGTTCGTCTACTGGCTGGGCGGTGACGTCGGGGTATTTTACGCCAGCCGCTTCGTAGTCGATGGCTCGCTGACCCGGGAGGCACGGCTGACGGCCGCGGAGATCTTCGTGGGTCTCGACATGATTCCGCGCTACTGCATGGCGCTGATGCTGACGGTGGGCGGACTGCTGGCCGAGCTTTCCGGCATCAGGCACGGCGCTTGGGAGCTGCTGGCCATCGTGCTGCTCGGTCCGGTGTGGGTCGCGCTGGTACACCTGGTACATGCCCGTCAGGGCACCGCTTCCGGGCGAACACTGGCCCGGATCGACATCTGGTTCAGGGTCGCGGTGATTGCAGCACTCCTGGTCTCGGTGGTCGGGTCACTGACGAGCGAGCGCCTCGCCGGCCAGGAATGGCTGGCCGGGAAGCTGCTGGTCTTTGCTGCACTGATCGCCTGCGGGCTCATGATCCGCCGCAACCTGCCACCCTTCATGGAGGGCTTTCGCCGCCTGGCAACCAGCGGGCCGACTGCGGAGAGTGACCAGCTGATGCGCGAGGGCCTGAGCCGCTGCCGGCCCTGGGTGCTCGCGATCTGGGCCGGCCTGCTGGCCTCAGCCGCCCTGGGCGTCTTCAAGCCCGGCCTGGGGCCTTGAACCGGCTCAGTCTACGGGGGGATACCGTCGACAGCGATGCAGCCGACGGGCGCTCCTGAACTCGTCCAGCAGGTAAGCCAGCGCCGCGCTACCCAGTGACAGCGAAGGATCGGCCTGTCCCTGATCCGCGAGGCGGAAAATCTGCTGGTAGTACCAGCCCTGCGAGCTGAGCACGTTCATCACCCGAAGGGGCAACAGCGGACTGCTGGGCGAGCGCCAGCCCCGCTGTGCATAGACCAGCTCGTCCTCCCAACGCCGGGCCGCGGTGCTGGGATCTGCCATGAGCCGTCGCGGCAGGCCGGGCTCGGTACATAGCGGCCGGCCGAGGCCGATGACATCGCAGTCGCCGTCACCGATGGCGCCTGCCATGGCTGCGGCGCTGCGAAACCCGCCGGTGATCATGAGCGGCATGCGCGCCACTCGCCGGATGCCCTCGGCATAGACACCGAAATAGGCCTCCCGGCGGCGGGTGCTGGCGCGGACCGGCACGGCGCTGTCCCGCTTGCCCTCGAAGCCGATCAGCCGCGGCTGTTCGTAAGTGCCACCCGACACCTCCAGCAGGTCGACCGACTCCTCGTTCAGCCACTCGACCACCCGGATGCACTCCTCGTTGCTGAAACCGCCCTTGCGGAAGTCGTCGGAGTTCAGCTTCAGGCCGACGGGAAAGTCGGCGCCCACTCGGCTCCGGGTCGCGCGCAGGATCTCGATCAGGAAACGAGCTCGGTTCTCGAGGCTACCGCCCCATGCGTCGCTGCGACGGTTGGTGACCGGCGAGAGAAACGAACTGATCAGGTAGCCATGAGCCCCGTGGACCTGCACGCCCGTGAAGCCGCACTCGCGGGAGATCTCTGCGGCTCGCGCATAGCGCTCGATGAGCGCCAGGATCTCCGCCTCGGTGAGCTCACGCGGCCGTGCATAGCTGCCAAGGATCTCGAGCTGCACGGCCGACGGCGCGAGCGGTCGCTGGGTGACGTAGCGGGGCGACTGCCGCCCTGCATGGGAGATCTGGGTCCAAAGATGATTGCCGGCCGTCGTTCCGGCACGGGCCCAGGCCGACAGCCTGCGGCGAGCTTCCGGGGAGACGGTGGCATGATCGGTGATATGCCCGGCATCACCAAACGATACGCCGACGGTGGTGCAGTTTCTGGCCAGCCGCTGTTGTCCATTGGCTACGCCGATGGCGGC
>JAUMBX010000168.1:0-1732 GCA_032119515.1 Steroidobacteraceae bacterium
GAGGAACCGCTCGCCGGCACCTTTGATCCGGTCGAGGAGGTCGCGGTCGACGCGGAGCCCCAACCGGCCGACGCTGACCCGGAACCTGTCGATCAACCGGTGGCCGAACTCCCGACAGCCGTCGCTCTACAGACCACTGCGGATGCGGCCGTTACCTCCGCCCCGACTGCGAAGGCGGACTCCGGGCCGCTGACGGCCGCTCCCAAGACCATCTACTACGACGGCGTTGTGCAGGGCAACCTGAACGTCACCAGTTCCAGCGGATGCGGAGAGCTGGGCTCGACCTGCACCCTGGTGTACTCCTTCGTCGACTCCACCGACGGTGGGAAGGTCACCCTGGGCAAGGTCCCGTTCTCCCTGCCGGGTCTGCCCGATGACGCGCAGGGCGGTCCCGGCAGCTACACCTTCCTGCCTTACGCGACGTGGATCGATCCCGACGACCCGACCAAGGACCCCATCCCAACGGGCTCCCAGGGCTTCACTGTCCGGATCAGTGAGAATACCCAGTTCAACCAGGTCATGACCAGCATCCCGCTGATCGGGATGATCGCCGAGCCGACGATCAAGTTCTTGCAGGAACTGCCCTTTCTCGGCGCCTTGCTGGCTCCCCTCATCGGCGCATCGTTGACCGTCAAGGTCGAGACGGACCTCGATGAGTTGGCCGCCGGCAAGCAGGTGGCCTATACCTACACGGTGTCGTCGTTCGACGGCACGCCGATCAGCATGAATTACTTCCCGGCGTCCGCAACTTCCCAGATCAGCCTTACAGGTCTGCAGGCCACGATCTTCAACGGCCCCGGTCTCGGTTCGCCCGGCGAGACCAATCCGTACGGCCTGTTCCAGGCCGCGGGCTCAGTACCCGGCCTCGCCCTCATGCGCGGCCAGGGATTGCCGGACCTCGTGAAAGATATCCCGCTTGGCTTCAACGTGATCACCTGGGACCCCCGCGGTGAGTTCGCCTCCGGTGGTGTCCTGCAGTTGGACAACCCCTTCTTCGAGGGCCGCGACGTCTCCTCGCTGATCGACTGGGCCGAGGCCAACACCCCACTCCTCCTCGAGGGCGGAAAACCGAGTATCGCGATGATGGGCGGCTCCTACGGCGGCGGCATCCAGATGACCACCATCGACCCGCGCGTCAAAGTGGTCGTGCCGTCCATCGGGTGGAATTCGCTGAACTCCTCGCTGTACCCGACCGACGTGTTCAAGACTGCATGGGCCAACACGCTCGCCCTGGCGCTGCTTGAGGCGGGTGCCACTGTCAACCCCCTGATCAATCAGGGCATCCTCTACGGCAACCTTTTCGGTTTCCTCACCGAGGAGCAACAGGCCGCGCTCGCCAGCAGCGGACCCACCGCACTTCTGACCAAGCTGAGCATTCCGACGATGTATGACCAGGGCATCATCGACGCTCTGTTCCCGCTGCAGCAGGCCGTCGACAACGCCCAGACCCAACTCGAGCAGAACCCGTTCTTCGCCGGTGTCAACGCAGAACTCGTGAAAATGATTTGGTTCTGCGGCGGCCATGGCGTCTGCACCACGCAGTCCGCGGCCCAGCAGACCAAGCAAAACACGATAATGTTCCTGCAGAACATGCTTTGGGTCAACGCCTACGCGAAGGACTACCTCAAACCTGCCCTTAACACCTATCTCAGCTTCATCCCGCCGTTCCAGTGGTGGGATCAGGTTGGTGGTGCGTGGACGTCGGCAGAGATGCCGTGGACCGGTGATTTCG
>JAUMBX010000169.1:0-3557 GCA_032119515.1 Steroidobacteraceae bacterium
GCGAAAAATTACCAGACTGGGTACCCAGATTGGGTACTACTTCACAAAATATCGCCCTACCCGACTCGGATAATAGCCCCGGTGAGCAGGGCAAACACCGATGAATACTGAGCATCCTGGCCTCAAACCCATGCTGTGCTGGACAAGCCTGTCGTTGACGCTCCCCGATGAGGCGAACGTTCGGATGTTTGCCCCGCACTACTCGATCGGGTTCTACAGCGCGGCCGACCTAGCGAATGGAGCGATTCCGGAGATCAGCACTGCCGCAGGCATATGCTTCGATTGCGACTCCCCCGAGGCCCCGGAATTGTCGCTGATCAGCGACGTGAAGCGCCGCCATCCGTCCATACCGGTCCTGTTGTTGGCCGCTGAATTGACCGCGCCAACCGTGACTTGGGCACTCCGATCGCGGGTGTTCGACTGCCTGTCCAAGCCCCTGAAGGCAACCGAGGCTGCCGGCTGTATCGAGAGGTTGAAGGCCGCGCGAATGGCGCGTCGGGATCAGAATTCGCGTCCAAGCATCACGGGCATCCCCACCCTTCCCACCTCCGTACATCCAGCCGCCCGCGGCAAAGGCAGCATCCAGTGGGCAATGCTTGAAATCAAAAGACGGCTGGCCGCACGTCCCAGTGAGACGGAGATGGCGGCGTTATGTCGCCTGTCACCAAGCAGCTTCAGTCGTGGTTTCCGTCGCGAGGCCGGCATGACCTTCCAGCGGTTCCTCGCGACAGCCCGCCTGGAATTGGCCTGTCGCCTGCTGGCCGACAGCGAACTCCCCATCGGCGAGATCGGTACCCGCGTGGGCTTCGACGACCCTACATACTTCGCCCGCTTCTTCCGGCGCGAAGCCGGCCTCACGCCCAGCGACTATCGCCTTGGGGCAAGGGACGCCCGGCGCGTTGGTTAGCCGATCCGGGCACCCTCGGGCAGCTCCTGTACCAGCCCCCTAACGCCAATCAACCTCGCAGCGCCTCTCTACGTAGGGGTCGTCGTTGCGGTCATACGCCACTTCGTCGTAGCACACCTGCACCCGCCGGCGTGCTGGCGGCACGCTCACCTGCTCCGGCCCCCGGGCTGCGCGCTGGTTGGCCACCACGGTGCCCAGCAGGAACCCGCCCACGGCCCAGGCCAGGTCGTCATTGTCGCTGCGCCGCGGACGGTGATGGCGGTAATCGTGCCTGTGCCTGTACTCGTACACGTGCCTGACGTGAGGCCGGTCGTAGTGTCGGTAACCGTGGTAACCGTGACGGTCGCGATCGCCCGCCATCGCAGACATGGGCAGGGCCAGCAGCAAGGAAGCGGCGAGCAAGCTTTTACCAATCATGAGAATCTCCAGCCAAGTCAGATCAACCTGGGGGGAGTGTGCCGGGAGCTGGCTGAACGGATCCTGAACCCGCGCCGGCCGAAGTGTCCCGATTATTCAGGCACTCTCACTTTCAGGCAGCCCTTACGTCGATCAGCTCAAACCTTTCGACATCGACCAAACCTTTGTCGGTAAGCTTCAGGCTGGGAATCACGGGAAGGCTCAGGAACGCCAGCTGGAGGAACGGCTCGGCCAGTTCGCAGCCGATTGCACCGCTGGCCTGGCGCAGGGATTCGATCCCAGCCTGCAACTCGCCAGGCGAGCGGGTGGACATCAACCCCCCGAACGGCAGGGACAGCAGCGCGAGCACCTCTCCTCCCCTGACCACGCAGAAGCCCCCGCCCGAATCGATGAGAGCCGCGAGCGCCAACCGCATGTCCCCGGGGTCACTGCCGACGGCCGAGAGGTTGTGGCTGTCATGGGCCACGCTGGAGGCGATGGCTCCGCTCAACTCGCCAAAACCGCTGACGTAGGCGTTGGCGGGCCGTCTGCCGCCACCATAGCGTTCCAGCACGGTCAGCCGGCTGATGCCCGGCGCATCGTGCCGGTCCACCCGCCGCCCGGTGATGATCTTCCCCTCCAGCACCTCGATGACGTGCACCTGCCCCTCTGGCGCGCCCAGGTCAGCCACCTCGGGGGGCAAGGCGCGGATGGAGTTGCTGAAGGTCGCCTCGCCCGTCCCAGCCGGGGGCAACTCCACGGTGGGGATGCCGCGCTTGAACACCTGGCGGATTGCCGTAGTGCCTGCATCCTCCAACAGGATGAGGTCGGCCTGGTAACCCGGCGCGATGGCCCCCACCCGGCCCAGGCCGTAGTGCCTGGCCACGCTCCAGGAGGCGGCGCGGTAGGCCACTTCCGGGGCTACGCCGAGGCGGATCGAAGTCCTGACCAGGTGATCGATGTGCCCGTCACAGGCGATGTCGTAGGGGTTGCGATCATCGGTACAGAAACCGATGCTGGTGGAGGTAGCCAGGTTAAGCAGGGGCACCAGGGTCTCGAGGTCCCGGGCGACGCTCCCCTCCCGGATCCACACCGACATGCCCTTGGTCAGCTTTTCGGCAGCTTCGCCGAGTTGGGACGATTCGTGGCAGCTGGAAATACCGGCGGCGGCATAGGCCGACAGGGCCTGACCCGACAGTAGCGGACAGTGACCATCCACCGGCCTGCCCTCAAAGGCCTGCAGCTTGGCGAGCGTATCGGGGTCCCTGTTGAGGACTCCCGGCATGTTCATCATCTCGGCCAAGCCGAGCGCCCGGGGGTGGCCGGCGAGGCTGGCCAGGTGCTCGGCGCCCAGATGCCCGCCCCCATTGGTTTCCATGTGGGTGGCCGGCACGCAGGAACTGAGCATCACGTGCAGGTCCATGGACAGCGTGGATGCCGCGTCCAGGAAATAGCGAATGCCGGGCAGACCCTGAACGTTGGCCAGCTCATGCGGGTCGCAGATGGCCGAGGTGGTGCCAAGCCCCAGCACCGCCTGCTCGAAGTGGGCCGGTACCATCATCGAACTTTCCACGTGGACGTGAGCGTCGATGAAGCCGGGGACCAGCCAGCCGGCCCCGCCCTCGATTACCCGCTGCGCCTTCAAGCCAGGCTCTAGTCCCACGATTGCGCCATCGATGACCGCGACGTCGCCGCGCCGGAACTGGCAGGAGAAGACGTCCAGGTAATTCACGTCCCGGATCAGGAGATCGCAGGGGATCCGGCTCATGGCGGCATCGATCCTGCGCGCAAGCCGGGGGCTGAATGTGTCGGTCATGGTAGGACCAATGTAGGACAAAAATCCGTTTCATGCAGCCGTGGCGGGCCAATCCCTGGCCCGCCAAATCAGCAGCCTAGAACGGCTTGTAGCGCAGGTAGAGATTACGCAGGATGATCAGCGTGGAGCAGCCGACGGCGAAGTAGGCCAGGCCGCCCACCAGGTCCGCCAGGACGGGCCCGGCATAAGCCAGCTCGCTCAAGGGCCCTCCCGCCATGGTCAGAACCAGGGTGGAGGCCAATACCCTGACATGGGTATCCCCCTCGATGGCCCAGCCTGCCACGAGTCCCAGCACGATCAGTGCGGACGCCACATAGGGAACGTCCAGGAAACACCCGACGATGGCCAAAAGCACGGCCAACACCCCGGCAATCTTGTGTAAATCCATACTGTTTCCCCTTTTCAGTTTGAGTTCTTGTGCGCGCCCGCTCAGGCCTT
>JAUMBX010000170.1:0-361 GCA_032119515.1 Steroidobacteraceae bacterium
TGGGCAGGGAATTGGCGGAGCGGGTCCGGCTGAACCTGCCCAACCGCCGCAACGTGGATGGCCCGACCTTTCACATGACCCTGACCGGTCTGCTCAGGCGCAAGCGAATCAAGTTCACCTACCTGGCACGCGCCAGGAACGAATCCACGGAACGCGTGGTGTCGCCACTGCGGCTCACGTTCTATCGCAGCAACTGGTACCTGGCCGGCTGGTGCCACAGCACGGATGACCTGCGGATTTTCGCGCTGGACCGCCTGGAGAACGTATCGGTGCTCACGAACGGCGCACATGAGCCCGAGGACGGCCTGCTGCGCGATCGGCTGGAAAGCTCCTACGGCATCTTCGAGGGCAAGGCCACCCG
>JAUMBX010000170.1:371-3504 GCA_032119515.1 Steroidobacteraceae bacterium
GGCCCGCTGGATTGCGGACGAGGTCTGGCACCCAGAGCAGAAACAGACCACCAACGGTGACGGATCACTGCTGCTGGAGGTGCCCTACCGGGAGACCATCGAGATCGTCATGGACGTCATGCGCCATGGGGTGTCCGTGGAAGTGCTCGGCCCGGGAGAGCTGCGGGAAGCCGTCGCCCGGGCCCACGCCCTGGCTGCCGCGCAGTACGGCAGCTGAAAAATTTCTCTAAGGATCAATGCGTGAGCCGCTGGGTGGTTACCATCGGCCTCGGCCATGGATGGCCCCCGTCCTGGAGGCAGGTCCTCGTGACCTCCTCCGGGGCGGGTCATGGCGAACCGGGGCACGCTTCGCCGGTCTTAACGCCATGCGCCTTCAGCTCCTTGCCTGCCTCCTGGTCGTCACTGCCCACCACGCCTCGGCGCAGGATGCGATCCAGCAAGCCCCGACCACACTCCCCAACCTCACCGTCTCCGCGCCCGAGCCTCGCTACGTGGCCCCGACCACGCGCGATCGCATTGGCAGGATCTGGGCGCCAGTCCACATCGACGGACGGGGGCCGTATCGGCTGGTTCTGGACACGGGAGCCAGCCACTCGGCTCTGACGCGACGGGTGGTCGAGGACCTCGCCCTCCCGATCGAGCCCGCCACCGTGATGCTGAGGGGTACCACGGGGTCGATGGTGGCCGACCGCGTGCGGGCTGGCAGCCTGGAAGTCGGCGAGCTGCTGGTGGAGGATGTCACCATGCCAGTGGTCGCAGATGCCTTCGGGGGAGCAGACGGTGTACTCGGCGCACAGGGCTTGCAGGACAAGCGCATCGTCATCGAATTCCTGCGCGATCGCATCAGCATCGCGCGCTCTCACCGCCAGCTGCCGCCCGCCGGCTTCGAGCGCCTGCCCTTCCGCTTTCACCCGTCGCGGGGAATGCGGGTGGAGCTGAAGGTGGGCAGCGTCCGCACCATCGGGGTGATCGACACCGGCGCCCAGCGCACGGTGGGCAACCTCTCGCTGCGGCAGGCCCTGCTGCGTGGCCGGGAACGGCGCGAAGTCGAGGAGTCCATCGTGGGCGTCACCCAGGACGTGCAGGAGGGCACCCTGCTGCGCGTGCCGCCCATCGCGGCCGGAAAACTGACCATCCGCAGCGCGGGCATCGCCTTTGCGGACCTGCACATCTTCGAGTCCTGGGACCTGATCGATAGACCGGCAGTCCTCATCGGCATGGATGTGCTGGGAGTGCTGGACACGCTGATCATCGACTATCGTCGTGCGGAACTGCACCTGCGCACCAGGGGCGGAGTATGAGCGGAGCATCGGGGAACCCGGAAGGCCTGCACGCCGTGGTCATCGGCGCCTCAGGCGGGATCGGTGCCGCACTGGTGGAGCTGCTGGCTGCCCGTGAGGACGTCGTCAGGGTGACCGCCTTTTCGCGATCGCCGGTTGCACCGACCTCGCCCAAGGTGTTGTCTGCCACCATGGACATCCTCGATGAAGCCTCGGTCGTAGCCGGGGCTGCAGCCTGCTCAGACCCCGCGCCGCGCTGGGTGATCTGTGCCGCCGGGCTGCTGCACGATGCTGGGCTGCAGCCGGAAAAGTCCCTGCGTGACCTGGACCCTGAAAAGTTCGCGCGGGTGCTGGCGGTGAATACCATCGGCCCGGCGCTGCTCCTGAAGCACTTCGCGCCGACGCTGCCGCGAGAGGGCAGGAGCGTGCTCGCGCTGCTCTCCGCTCGGGTTGGGTCGATCTCGGACAACCGCCTCGGCGGCTGGTATGCCTATCGAGCTTCCAAGGCTGCGCTGAACCAGCTCGTACGCACGGCCTCCATCGAAGTGGCACGGCGCTGGAAAGAAGCCGTGATCGTGGGCCTGCATCCCGGCACGGTGGCCACGCCTCTCTCTGCCCCCTTCAGGGGCAACGTCACCCCCGGCAAGTTGTTCACCAGCACCGAGTCTGCGGGCCACCTGCTGGCGGTCATCGGCAACCTGACGGCGGCGGACTCGGGCAAGTGCCTGGCCTGGGACGGCAGCGAAGTCCCGCCCTGATGCAGGTTTGAAACGCCCGCGCCAGCCCGCCATCATGGGCGCATGAAGCATGCTCTTTTCCTGGCACTCGGCCTGGTGCTGCTGGCCGGCTGCCGGCCAGCCCCCGACGATCCCGGCAGCGACCCCCGGGTCTCGGCGGCCGGAGACGGCTCCGCTGCGGGTGGTAGCGTGCTGGCGGAGCTGGCGGATCGAACGCTGACCGCCGAAGACATCGAGGCTCCGCTGGCCATGCCGCTGCACGAACTGGCCATGCAGCGTCATGCAATGGTCAGGCAGGCGCTGCTGGCCACCCTGCTCAAGATGGCGGAGCAGCAGCCCGTGGAGGGCATACCGGTGGCGACCCTGAACCTGGCGCCACCGCTGCCGCCGCGGTTTGTGCCCCCACTCGATCCCGCCCGGGTTCGGCCGGCTGCAGAGGCACCCGTCACGATGACGGTCTTCTGCAACTACGAATCGCCGCACTGTACGCGCCTGCAACGGACCCTGGGGCAGGTGCTGCCGTTGTTCGGTGACCTCGTCAGGAGCGCCAACCTCGACCTGCCGCTGCCCTTCCACCGCCACGCAAGCCGCGCAGCGCAGGCCGCCCAGTGTGCGGGGGAGCAGGGCAACTACTGGAGCTTCCACGACGCCCTCTACGCCGAGCCCGGTGCGCCGGACGAGGCGGCACTGCTGCGCGCGGCCGCCGTGGCGCAGCTCAATGCAGAAGCCTTTGGCCAATGCCTCGATTCAGGCCGGCATGCGGGACACGTCGCCGAGGACGTCATCGCCGCCCGCTCGCTGGGTCTCGGCAAGGTGCCGGGGGTGTTCGTCAACGGCCTCTATGCCGCTCCGGAAGTCCAGCCGGGCGACCTCGTGTGGCTGATCGAGACTGAGCTGACCCGACTGGAGCTCGACTCACCCCGCAAGGCGCCGGTGGAACTGGTCAGCACCGCGCCCTTCGAGGTCTCCGCACTGTGGGTGTCTGACCAGCCCGGACAGGGCGTGGCCCTGCTCTCACCGCGAGGCACGCAACTTCCCCCGCAAGCCTTTCGCGAGGGAGACTCGATCACCAGCGGCATGGTGCTCGCCAGGATCGATGCGCAGGGCATCGATGTC
>JAUMBX010000170.1:3514-5553 GCA_032119515.1 Steroidobacteraceae bacterium
CTCCGGCCACGGCTTCAAGCTCTCGCCGGCGCTCGGCGACGCCCTGGTGGATCTCGCGATCCACGGCCGGACCGAGCTGCCGATCGGGTTCCTCGCGCCGACGAGATTCCCCGGCGGGCCGCGTCGTGGGGAGACCGGAACCGCACCGTCCGGCCGTGGATGCGGATCTCGCCGGCGGCGGGGCCCGCTGGCCCACCCACCCCGGGGGAAGAACTGGCGGCTCGCATGGCGCAGGCCCGGCAGGAGCATCGCGGCGTCCCAATCACGCTGGAGCGCAGCGAGGTCATCCTGCGCATGGCGGATCGGGCCGGTCTCGAAGCCGCACTGGAGCCGGTGAGCATGACCGTCGATGGCCAGCGCCAGCTGAGGATCCGCGCGGTGGAATCCGGCAGCCTCTACGAGTTGCTGGGGCTACAGGCCGGAGACGTCGTCATTTTGGTGAATGAGCAGGCGGTCACCGAGGGTTCGAACCCCTTATGGCAGGCGCTGGAGCAGGAACAGGAAGTGCGGGCGCGTGTCATCCGCCGGGGCGGCCTGGCCCACCACTACACCTGGCGGATCGAGGACTGAAAAACGTCAGCGGTAGGGGTTGTTGCCCCACACCAGCTCGGCGATCTTGTTCTGGCCCTGCAGGCTGGGATGGAAGCAATCGCCGCCGCTGATGTCGTAGGGCTGGAAGCGGAAGCTGCCCGCCGAGGCATCCACGGCGGGGTCGTATTCGGACACCACCTCCACGCCCGTCGTGGCAGCTGCGGCGTTGTATTCGGTCGCCAGCTCACCGAGGATGCGGTTGTAGGCCCGCTGACGCTCATCGAGAGCTGCAGTTCGCGCCGTCAGGTCTGTGCCCCCGGCGGTAGCGATGGGGCAGACGTCATAAGCAGCCCAGAAGCTGGTGCAGTTGACCCGGCTGTCTGCCTGCTGACGCGCCACCCCGGCAGCCCGCAGGTCCTGCACACGCGGCACGCTGACCAGCAGTACGGAAGAGCCATCCGGCAGTCCGTTGGCCAGGGTATCAAGGCCGGCGCGCACCGCGGACTCCCACTGGGCATCCGTGTAGAGGTCCGCTACCGAGTTGCGATTGCAGAGATCGTTGCCCCCCAGCTCGACGAACACGGTCGCGGGCGCGCTGGCGCTCGCCACGATGTTGGCGGCCTGGGTGGCGAAGTTGTTGCCGCCACCACGCATCTCGGAGCCTGAAGCCGAAGCCGCCTTGCCGCCACTGGCCGCAGCATCCAGCCGCTTGTAGCGATCGACGATGCTGTTGACGTCTGCGTCCCAGCCGTCGAGGAAGGAATGCTCGTTCTGGTCGCCGAGGCCGTAACAGAACAGGTCCAGGAAACTGACGTTGCCCAGGCAGTCGGCGTTGTAGCCCCGCATGATGCTGTCACCCGCGCCTTCCACGCGCACCGTTGCCGTGGGCGGCGAGGTGGCGAACCCGGCGAGGGCCACGGCGGTAGGGCTGTTGGAGGCGTTGGAAGCGATGACCACACTGCCTGCCGCGGCTCCCGCCGCGGTCGGCCCGAAGCTGACCTGGATGCGGCAGCGCGACTTGGGTGCGAGCACTTCCGGGCAGTCTTCCGTGCGACTGAAAGCCGTGCTGCCGGTCACGGCGATGCTGGAGATGAGCAGGTTGACTCGGCTGGTATTGCTGAGGGTCACGGTCCGGGTGGCGGACTGCCCCACCTGCAGTGAACCGAAGTCGAGGCTGGTCGCGCTGACCGTGGCCACCGGCAGCGGGGTCCCGCCGCTCCCTCCGCCTCCACCACCCCCGCCGCCGCCCCGGGCGGCCAGCGCACCGAGAGAGGCGACCAGCGTGGCCACGGCAACACCGAGGACAACGGACTTGCCGGGCGAGTTCGCAAGCTTGGGAAAGGGCATGGTGGGTTCCTCCACTCGAGAAGTTGAGGTTACCCGTAAGCCCCGTATTTTCACACCCTAAAAATCCGGCCTATTCCCTGCCTGTGGGTTTAATTGTGGGGGCGGCAAGCCTCATCAGCTCACTCGTTTAAAGGGCGGGCAAGGACCCCCAGTGACACCCC
>JAUMBX010000171.1:0-2606 GCA_032119515.1 Steroidobacteraceae bacterium
CACGCTCAAGCTCGTATCAAGGTTGCCGGCGTCCTTCCACGCCAGCACGCTGATCTCGTAGTACCCGCCAGGGGTGAGCGAGCTAATCGTTCGGACCATACTGCCCGCGACTGGACCCTCATTGAGGTACATCGCATAACTGTTCACAGCGGGCGCGCCGGCGTTCGAGTTGGACGTGACCTTCGACCACCAGGCCTGACCAGACATCGTCCAGCCTGGGCAGGTCAGATTGGAAGTAGCTGTTTGCCATACGTCGATTCCGATCGTGTTGACTGGTACGCTGTTGGGTGCGCTCGTCGCCGGATAGGGCATCGTTCCTGCAACCGGCGTCTGCGAGTTGCTGCACGTGGCCCACGTCTCATTCAGCACGGTCACGGGGGCGCCGGACGCCGGAGCAACCAAGTCCCAGGTGGGGGCGACCAATGGCGCGACAAAGGCAGCGAGCGCAAGCGAGCACGTCATCCCCAACAGGGCTCTCAGCGTGAGGGATCGCTTACGTCGCAGGTTCATCTGGTTGCCTTTCTCGGCGGTTGTGGTTAAATCATCTTCGTTCAATGAGGCATGCTACGTCAAGTGTGGGCGTGGACACCTTGCGCGATCCCAGCGCGCCGTGAGTTGGACGGTGCCCTGCCCCTGAGAGGATGGGATGGTGTTGCAGGCTCGCGTTCGGCGGAATGACGCGCGGATCCTGGCAGCGGCGGTCGACCTCGCCGCCGGCCAGGGCTGGCCCGGGGTGACCCTCGCCGGGGTTGGCCGAGCGGCGGGCCTGACCATCAGCCCGGTGCGCGACCGATACCGCACCAGAGGCGCCCTCGGCGCTTCGGCCTGGACCCAGGTCGCCGGACCGGCTATGGAATCCGCCCTGGCAGGCGCCCTCGCTGCCGCTGGCCTGCTCGAGCAGCCCTCGGACGAGCCCGCCTTCGCCGCCGCCATGGACGACCTCGCCCGCCCGGGCATCGACCTTCTCGCCGGTGCCGAGCTGACCGTGGTCTCCTGCTTCGAGCCCGAGCTCGCCGAAGCCGTGGCTGCCACCCTCGGCACGGCCACCAGAGGCTGGCTCGACCCCGTCCGCGCCGGCAGCCCTGCCCGCGCCGCCAGACGCGGCTACCTCCTGGCACTCGCGCTCGGCCTGATCGCCGTCTCGCGCCGCCCGGTGATGACCGGGCTTGACCTCGCCCCGCAGTGGGTCAGGCTCCTGGCCGCCCTCGGTGCCGACCAAGACCCCGCTCACCTGCCCGATGAGCCCCGGCCGCCCCACCTGGCCCGCATCCACTTCGACACCGGCGACCAGATGACCGACGACCTCCTGCGCGCCGCCATCGACCACCTCGGCCGCCAAGGCTACGAGGGCACCCTGCTCGCCTCCGTAGCGGACGACGCCGGCGCATCAGCGGCCAGCGTCTTCGTCCGATACCCCAACAAGGAGGCATTCATCATGGAGGCCATCAACCGCCAGCAGGACATCGCCTTCCCAGCCCAGCGCGACTACCTCGCCCGGCTGGAGGCCGCCTACGGCACCGGCATCGCCGAGGCCATCGCTATCCGCAGCACCATGCACCCATCAGAGCGGCAGGTCAGCATCATCGAGATGGAACGGGACCGCCTCACTTGGCACCGCCCCAGCCTGGCCACTGCCGACGAGGACCGACTCCAGCAGCTCGCCCGCGACGTTCTTGCCGAGCATCCGGGCAACCCCGACTTCGCCGATCCCGCGCGCCTGCACCTGGCCCGCGCCATCGGTATCGGAATCCACTTCCTGCCCCTCATCGACGACCAGGCCTGGGACTTGCCCTACGACGTCATCACGACAACGCTCGACATGGCTTAGGGCGCCAGCGCTGGCTCGCACCTGATCCGCTCAGCAGCCCGACTGGCAGGCGATTGGGACGATCACGCAGCGGGCATGATTTCCGGGCCCGGTGATACCGGCGCCCCAGACCTGGCACGCGCCCTTGACGTCCTTGGACCGCGGGTACGCCGCGACCCCCCATGCCCTGCGCGTGCACATCGAGCCGTCATTGAGCATTCTCACGTCATTGCTCGTCGATTCGGTCTGCTGCACCAATCCGACCTACCATCGCCTCCTTGCCCGACCTCCCGGCTCGCTTCGCCAGCGCCTCCAGACCATCCAGCCCCCGCCTTTCCTGCACGCTGATCCCGGCGGCAATCGCGGACCGAACGTGCCCGGCACCAGCCGCATCGCAACTCTCCTTCCGACGGGCCACCGCACGGCACGACTTCGCACGGTGAGGATGCCCGATTGAGTCGTTGAAACCACTCGCCGACGACTTCGGACTCGACCGTTCGCGACACGACGACGGCCGTGGGGCAAGGCTGGTGAATGAAGGTGCCTCTTGCCCCGGGCTGGCAGTCTTGGACACTCCTATTTGCCTGCGATGCTGACTTGGGTCAATGCCCCGTCCGCGCGTCCGGGATTACAGGCATCATGCGCGAGACCGCATCTCCTCGCACTCAGCTTCCATCTCCCGCCGGCTCAATCGACCCGCATCCTGCCCTAGACACCGACGACCTGGCCCCAGCTTTGCGGGGCTCAAAGCGCCTCCCGTCGGCCAGCGAGTGGCACACCGGTGACACACGAGCGACAC
>JAUMBX010000172.1:0-328 GCA_032119515.1 Steroidobacteraceae bacterium
GTCTCTCCCGTGCGCTCATGCTCGCGCAACTTCGCTGCCATGGCGGCATCGATCACGCCGGCAGACTCCCAGCGGTCGATGGCGCGATCGACGCTGCGATGCGAACGGATGCCGACAGGCATGGCTGGAGGCCTCATGACCCCCAATGCTGCCACGGCCCACTCCCTGGTCGCTGCCGAGTACGCTGGCGTCACCGTCTCCCAGATGACGGCGATGCGCAAGAAGGCTCGCGAGACCGGTGTCTACCTGAAGGTCGTCAAGAACACGTTGGCTTCGCGCGCTGTCGCGGGCACCGAGTTCGAGTGCACCCAGGACCAGCTCACCGGCC
>JAUMBX010000172.1:338-8380 GCA_032119515.1 Steroidobacteraceae bacterium
CGCACACCTGGTATTCGTACACGGCCGTGCCCTTGATGCCGAGGTTGTCGGTATAGCTTCCGCTGTTTGCTGGCGTGGTGGCCACTACGATCCCATTGCGCCGCACGTCTGCTTGCGACGTGGTCACGCCGCTCCAGGTCAGGTCGACTACCTGGAAACCCTTGACCTTGCGACCGGTGGCTGTGGCCGAAATGGCTGGTGCTGCCGGGGTGTCGGCTCGGACGGCGTTGGTGCAGCCACCATCGTCCCCGGCTCCGTTGAAGGCGGTTGCCCAATACCAGTAGGTCGAGTCGGGCGAGACCGTAGTGTCCAGCGCGCTGATCGAGCCCGTGCCGGCGCTGGCCGGAAGCGTGGCCACCACGGTGTGGGCTGCAGCACAGTTGCTGCCCGGGTCCGCGCCGGCACGACGCAGCTCGAATCCGAACTCATCGTCGGAACGATCGGTGAAGGCCAGCGCGACCGAACCCGAAGTGGCTTCGACCAGGGTCATGTCGACAGGCGCCAGCGGAGGCTCGCCAGGCTGCGTGTAGGAGGTGACGGCGAGGTAATCCACCCTGAGCGTATCGACCGTCTCACCGGCCACTTCCGCTCCGTCACGCGCCTCGACGCGCAGCGCGCCCTGCACGCCGGGCGGGAAGTTGAAGGTGTACGGGGTCAAGGCATTCTGGTCAACGGTGAACATGTTGTTCCAGGTCTGGCCACTGTCTAAGGAATAGCGGAAGCTGGCGCCTTCACTGCCGGTCATGGACGCCCTGGCGGTCATGACCACGCCACCGGCACCCCCGGCGACGTCGAAGGTCCAGCCATGCGCCAGAGCCTGGCGGCGATTGCGCTTGGACCCGGTACCGACCTCGGTGATGGACTGGACACTGCCATCCTCCACCTGCGTGTTGAGGTAGGTGCCACTGACGCTGCCGGTCGCGAACAGGTCGCTCATGGCCAGGTCCTCGAAGGAGAAGGGCAGCGGGTCGGTGGTGGCACTGGCCGTGTTCGAGTAGTCCGAGGCACCGGCAGCATTTTGCGCGTACAGTCGGTAGTAATAAGTCTGCTCGGCATTCAGGCCTTCATCGACGTAGGCCTGCACGTTGGCCGACAGGCTGGCCACCGTGACCCAGTTGATCAGGTCCTCGCTGCGCTGGACAAACTGATTCTGCTCGTTGCTGGCATTGTCGAGCCAGGACAAATCGATAGAGGAAAATCCCGTGGCTGCGGCCAGCAGGTTGGAAGGCGCTGCGGGCGGCTCCGTGACGGGGGGCTGCCGGAAACCGGCGACCACCTGCGCGCGCTCGTTCAGCCGGCGCGCGTTGTGCGCGCCGAGGGCAGGATCGACGTTCGGATCCACGCCCTGGGGCACGCCACTGTAGAGCACGTCCGGGTTGGAGAAGCGGCCGACCCGGGGCGAACTGTTGCAGGAGTAGGCAAGTATGGTGCGGAAATACGGCGATCCGAGGTTGTCGACGCTGCTGTCGTTGCAGCGGCGGAAACCATAGTTATAAGTGGTGGTCGAGGTGGTGCCCACCGTTG
The DNA here is from genome assembly GCA_032119515.1 of Steroidobacteraceae bacterium. Lineage (GTDB taxonomy): Bacteria > Pseudomonadota > Gammaproteobacteria > Steroidobacterales > Steroidobacteraceae > SG8-30. The sequence continues at coordinate 1,863 of JAUMBX010000172.1, forward strand.
CTCGGTCGTGGTGCGCACCCTGGTTGTGGCCGATCTCGTGGGCCATGGTGCGGTTGCCAACCAGGCAGGGTTCATCGGTCACGTTGAAGGCCGAGTCCGCACTGGCCGGCAGGTAGCCGATCCCGCAACCTTCGCCGTCGTAGATCAGGGAGACAATATCCGCCCCCAGCTGGTCGCGCAGCGGGTGGATTTCGTCCATCTGGCCATCCGTGGTGCTGCGCAAAGCCGTCAGGGTCGCGGAGGCGCCAGTCCCGGTGTAACTGGTCAGCGCCGTGCCCACCAGGTTCATGGTGATGTTGATGCCGCTGGCCAGGTAGGCCGCATTCATGTCGCTGACCGCCACGGCGATGTCGGCCTCCAGCTGGCTGCAGCTGCCGGCCGCGTTGCAGGCCCCCTGGGTGTACGCCACCAGCAGGTCCTGCTGCACCGTATCGCCAGCCATCGCCGGCTGTGCTGCGCTAGAGGTCGCCCCGCCCCCTCCATCGGGCAGCACGTCCGCATCATCCGGCGGCAGGCTGGCGAGATCGACTTCCACCAGCCTCGGCATACGGCGGCCGGCCGTCAGACGGAACATGCGCGCACCCTGCTGGATCATGCCCGAATAGATCCCATCCCTGACCGCCAGGATGACCTGGTCCAGCGGGTTGCCCTGCAGGTGACCTACCCAGACGAGGTCGGCCCCGTTGCCCTGCTCGGTGCGCTCGCGCACGGCCAATGCCTTGCGACCCATGAGGTCAAGCTCGATGACCGGCGCGTGCAGGGCCCGGCGGTCGACTGCCACCGAGCGCGCGGCCTTGAAGTGCCGGGGCAGCGCCTCGGTCGAGGGCGCTACGGTGGAAAAGAGCCTCATCGGCGCGCCCGGCTGAGCCGTCGCAGCCCCGACGAAGATCAGACACGCGGCGGCGAGCAGGCAGGAGGATGGGACTCTCGACATGATGGACTCCGGGGCATGGTCACTAAAGCGCGGAGAGGCTAGCACGCTGGAGCGGGCCGAAATGTGACGCCTGCCGGCGATCCCACACGTGCCATGCCGGATCGCGGCGCTTGAGCGCCGACCTCGAATCGGGTGGAATGGACGGCATGACACACATCGTGCGTCCCACATGGGTTTTGCTGGCCCTGCTTGCTGCCGTATCGGTGCCGGCTGTGGCCCAGATCAACTCCGTGCCCATGAAGGGCCTGGGCAACGACTGGGTGAAGCGGCTCGAGCTGCGCGGCAAGATGGACTGGGAATGGATCGAGACCTATGCCGATCGGGTGTTCTTCATGACCCGCAAGGGTGCGGCCCGCAACGGTGATATCGCCACGCTGTGGCTGCGCGTCGAGTACAAGTTCACCCAGGATGCGAGCTCGCACCGCAGCGTGCTGAGCCGCGACGACTGGGACTGTCGCCAGCGCAAGCGGGCCAACGTGGCAGCTTTCCTATTCAAGTGGAACAACCTGCAGGACCCGGAACCCGAGCGTGCCTCGGCCATCCTGCCGACCTGGGAAGTGATCGACGACGGCACGCTCGCCCAGACGCTGCTTGAATTTGCCTGCAGCGTGCAGCCGCTGCAGCAACTGGTCGACCCGGACGAAACGGAGTGACGCATCCGGCGCTCGAGCGCAGTGCATGAATTCCGGGGGCCAGACCACCGGCAGCCTCGGCGCCGCACTGGCCAACGCGGAACGCCTGCTGGCCACGGATCCGGAGCTCGCAGCCGAACAGGCCAGCGAGATCCTGGTCGCAGTGCCCGGGCAGCCATTGGCGTTGCTGCTGCTGGGCATGGCGCACCGGCTGGCCGGGCGCACCCAGCGCTCGCTGGAGGTTCTCGGTGCGCTGGCCGCTTCACAGCAGCAGTGGGGCCCTGCCCATTTCGAGTACGGCCAGTCACTGGCGGCAGCGGGCAAGGGCGAGGAGGCCATCGTCGCGCTGCATCATGCAGTGGACTTGAAGCCAGACTTTGCCGAGGCCTGGCGCGTGCTGGCAGGGCACCTCGAGGCGATCGGCGACCACGCAGGCGCCGGCGCGGCCTTTGCCCGGCACCTGCAGCACTCGGCCCGCGAACCCCGGCTGCTGGAGGCTGGCGCTGCCCTCTGCGATGACCGCATCGCCGAGGCCGAGGGGCTGCTCCGCGAATACCTGAAGGAACACCCCACCGACGTGGCTGCAATCCGCATGCTGGCCGAGGTGGCCCTGCGCCTCGGCCGCAACCAGGACGCAGAGACGTTGCTCACCCGCTGCCTGGAGTTGGCGCCCGGCTTCACGCCGGCCCGCTACAACCGAGCCATTGCGCTGCATCGCCTCGGCCGGGCCGCCGAGGCCAGGACCGACGTGGAGCGCGTGCTGCTGGCCGACCCGCGCAACCCGGCCTTCCGCAACCTGCATGCCGCCATCCTCGGGCGCATCGGGGAATTCGAGCAGGCGCTCGAAGTGTATTCCGGAGTGCTGTCCGAGTACCCGAACCAGGCCAAGGCCTGGATGAGTTACGGGCATGCACTCAAGGCGGCCGGCCGCGGCGAGGAATGCGTGTCCGCCTACCGGCGCTGCATCGAACTGCAGCCAGGTTTCGGCGAGGCCTGGTGGAGCCTGGCCAACCTGAAGACCCACCGGTTCACGGAGGGCGAGATGGCAACCATGCGGGAGCAACTGGCCCGCGAGGACCTCGGGGTGGAAGACCACCTGCACTTCGAGTTCACCCTGGGCAAGGCCGAGGAGGACGCGGGGCACCATGCCGCTTCCTTTCAGCATTACGAGGCCGGCAACCGCCTGCGTCGCTCCATGGTTCGCCACGACCCCGATGACTACGTGAGGCACCTCGAGCGCACCCGCCAGGTGCTGACCCGGGAATTCCTGGAAGCGCGTCGCGGCTCGGGCAATCCAGCACCCGACCCCATCCTCGTGGTGGGCCTGCCACGGGCCGGCTCCACGCTGATCGAGCAGATCCTCGCCAGCCACCCGCTGGTGGAGGGCACCATGGAACTGCCCGACGTCATCGCCATCGCCCGCAGCCTGGGGGGCACCGGGGTAGGCAGTCAGGGCAGTTACCTGGACCGGCTGGCCGAGCTGGCGGCTGGGGAGTTTGCCGAACTGGGCAGGCGCTACCTCGAGGGCACCCGGATCCAGCGCAAGACCGACGCACCCTTCTTCGTCGACAAGATGCCCAACAACTTCCTGCACGTGGGCCTGATCCACCTGATGCTGCCGAACGCGCGTATCATCGATGCCCGGCGCCATCCCATGGCCTGCTGTTTCTCCAACTACAAGCAGCACTTCGCCCGCGGTCAGCTGTTCACCTACGACCTGGCCGGCATCGGCCGCTATTACCGTGACTACGTGGCGCTGATGGCGCACTTCGATGCCGTGCTGCCCGGTCGGGTGCACCGGGTGTTCTACGAGCGCATGGTGGAGGACACGGAGGGCGAGGTCCGGCGGTTGCTGGATCACTGCGGCCTGCCCTTCGACGAGGCCTGCCTGCGCTTCCATGAGAACGAGCGGGCCGTCCGCACGGCCAGTTCCGAACAGGTGCGCCAGCCCATCTACCGGGAAGGCCTGGAGCAGTGGCGTCACTACGAGGCCTTCCTGGGCCCCCTGCGCGAGGCGCTGGGGCCGGTCCTCGATGGCTATCCCGCTGTGCCGCCAACCGGAGTACATTAAGCGGCGGTCTCTACAAGAACACGGGGAGTGGTCTCATGCAAAGGTCGAGAAAGCGCAAGCTGCTGCGGCAGCGGTCCCTGGCGGTGTCCTTGCCGCTGGCATCCTCTCTGCTGGCGGTGGCGATACCCGCCGGGGCGCAGCAGCCGGGCCTGCTGGAGGAAATCGTGGTCACGGCGCAGAAGCGGGAGGAAAGCCTCCAGGACGTCGCCGTCAGCCTGCAGGCGCTGGGCAACACCAAGCTCGAGGAACTGAACGTCCAGAACTTCTCGGACTACGCCCGCTTCCTGCCGAGCCTGTCCTTCCAGAGCGGCGGCCAGAGCGGCGGTCCCGGCTTCCAGCGTGCCTACATGCGCGGGGTAGCCAGCGGCGGCGACGGCAACCACTCGGCCTCGCTGCCGAGCGTCGGCACCTATCTCGACGAACAGCCGGTCACCACCATTCAGGGCGCACTCGATGTGCATATCTATGACGTCCAGCGCGTCGAGGCCCTGGCCGGACCGCAGGGCACGCTCTACGGGGCCAGCTCGCAGGCCGGTACCATCCGCATCATCACCAACAAGCCGGATCCCTCGGGCTTCGAGGCCGGCTACGACCTGCGCGTGGATTCGATCTCCAAGGGCGGCACCGGCTACGTGGCCGAGGGCTACGCCAACCTGCCGATCAGCGACCGCGCTGCCATCCGCCTGGTCGGCTGGCACCGTGAGGATGCCGGCTACGTGGACAACGTCCGCGGCACCGTCACCTACCCCACCTCCGGGATCACCATCGACAATGCCGACCAGGTCGAGAAGGACTACAACGACGGCCAGGTGAGCGGGGCACGTGCAGCCCTCAAGATCGACCTTGATGAGAGCTGGACGGTCACCGCCGGCCTGATGGGCCAGCGGGGCGAGTACAACGGCAGCTTTGGCTATCGGCCCGGCACGGAACTCGAGATCACCCGCTTCAACCCGGAAACCATCGAGGATCGCTGGGTGCAGGCCGCTCTCACCGTGGAGGGCCGCTTCAGCAAGTTCGACGTGGTCTACGCGGGCTCCATGCTGAACCGCCGTGACGAGACCGAGCTCGACTACGTCGATTACTCCTACTACTACGATTCCTGCTGCGCCTACGGCTATTACATCTACGATGATGCGGGCAATTTCATCGACCCCACCCAGTACATCCGAGGCAAGGACAAGTACAAGAAGCAGAGCCATGAGCTGCGCATCTCGTCGAAGGGCGACGGTCCGCTGAGCTTCGTTGCGGGCCTGTTCTACCAGCGCCAGGAACACAACATCGAGCAGCGCTACGTGATCGACGGGCTGGCCGGGCCGAACGCCATCGCCCCGCTGGAGTCGTTGTGGGTCACCGGCCAACCGGACACCTGGTGGCTGACCAAGCAGCTGCGCATCGACCGCGACACCGCGGCCTTCGGTGAGGTGACCTACCAGATCACCGATGCGCTGTCGGTCACCGGCGGCATCCGTTTCTTCGAGGCGGAGAATTCCCTCGAGGGTTATTTCGGCTTCGGGCTGACCAATCCCTTCTTCCCGGTACTCGGCGAGCCACAGTGCTTCCGTCAGGACGCAATCAAGGGCGCGCCCTGCACCAACCTCGACAAGGTGGTGAAGGAAAGCGGCAATACGCCGAAGTTGAACCTGACCTACCGCTTCGACGACGAGAAGCTGGTCTACGCCACCTACTCGGAGGGCTTCCGTCCGGGCGGCGTGAACCGTCGCGGCAACCTGCCGCCCTATGGCGCGGACTACCTGAAAAACTACGAGCTGGGCTGGAAGACCAGCTGGGCGGGCGACAGCCTGCGCTTCAACGGCGCGGTGTTCATCGAGGAGTGGGAGGACTTCCAGTTCGCCTTCCTCGGCCAGAACGCGCTCACCCAGATCGCCAACGCCGGCAACGCCCGCATCACCGGCCTCGAGGCCGACCTGCTGTGGGCGGCCAGCGACCGGCTCACCCTCTCCGCAGGCCTGGCCATCCTCGATGCCGAACTCACCCAGCCCTATTGCGGCATCCTGGGCGAGAACGGCCAGGACCTGAACCCCTGCCCGGAAGAGCCGAAGGCACCCAACGGGACCCAGCTGCCCGTCACCCCGCGCTTCAAGGGCAATTTGATCGCCCGCTACGAATTCCCGCTGGCCGGCTGGGACGGGCACGTGCAGGGTGCGCTGGCCCACACCGGGGCGCGCTGGCCAGACCTCCGGACCGCCCAGCGCGAGGTGCTCGGCAAGGTGGACGCCTATTCGGTGGCGGACTTCACCTTGGGCGCCCGGCACGAGGGCATGAGCGTGGAGCTCTTCATCAACAATGCCTTCGACGAGCGCGGCGAGAACGACCGCTGGGCCCAGTGCGATGCCCTGATCTGCGGTTTTTCAGGCACTTACATCACGCCCATCCAGCCGAGAACGATAGGCCTGCGCTTCGGCCAGCGCTTCTAGGGGGCGACGCCTCGGAGTTTTCTTGGGGCCCTCCGGGGCCCCTTTTTCTTGGCCGCGCGGCAACCGCGTAAGTACAAGTACGGGTATGAAGTAAAAATCCTTCAAATTATGTTGTGCCCCACCTGTGACTTTTGTCACACTTTCCGGACCCAAGTGGGGAAGTAATTGAAATGCTTGACGTAATCCGTACAGCCGCAGCTCGCGGCATGATCCTCTCAGTAGCCTTTATGGCCACCTGGACGGCCCAGGTCCCAATGGCCCAGGCCGCGGCACCCGTGGCACTGCCCCTGCAGGCTGCTCCGCAGGCCAGGGACAGCGACCCGCGCTTCCTGGAAGGGGTGGTGCTGGTCGGCTTCAAGCCAGGCACCGCCCGCTCGGAGCGCGCCAATGCCCGCGCCGCCGCGGGTGCGGTGCGCGCGGAGGCCCTCTCCCCACTGGCCAAGGAT
>JAUMBX010000173.1:0-2717 GCA_032119515.1 Steroidobacteraceae bacterium
TGCGGTGCGGACATGATTCAGAGGGTCGCCGGCCGTGGCCCTAACGCTGGGCAACGATTCTGGGGATGCTCCAGATTTCCGAAATGCCGGGGGACGCTGCCGGTTTAGATGCCCTTCTATCATCGGCGAGGAAGTCCCGGGCTACCGCCGCACCGTGATCCAGTTGCAGCCCGGTCGAGAACTACTCATTGATGAACAGCTATAAAAATCATATAATGAAAGCGCATCAAGACGGGAGACGGCTCCCCCCAACCTGCCCACCCGGGCAAGGTGGTTCCCCGACAGGGGGATGCGGCCGGAACAGGTAACGAAACGGGTACTTAACGACTAACAACGAAGCGACTGTGCATGAGGAGCGAGGCTTATGCCTCCACCAACCTGCCCTGCCCGGGCAAGGTGGTTCCGCGATGAGCGGCATGCGGCCGGGACGGCAACCCTCAGGGCCCCACCCCGGCAACATCCGCCCTCGCTCCTCGGCCTTCGCCGTGGGAGACGACGATGGCACGACGCAAGACCACTCGCACCCGGCCGGCCAAACCGCCGGTGGGCGCAGCTTTCCTTTCCGAGGGAGCGCTCGCCCGGCTCGGACTTTATGGCTATGAGCCACTGGAGCCGGTGCTCCTGGCCGCACTGGTCACCGAGGAACCGCTGCTGCTCATCGGCGCACACGGCACCGGCAAGAGCCTGCTGCTCACGCGCGTCGCCGAGGCGTTGGGGCTGCCGTTCAGGCACTACAACGCCTCGCTGCTGAACTTCGACGACCTGGTCGGCTTTCCGCTGCCGAACAAGGACGGCAGCCTCGAATACGTGCGCACGCCGGCCGCCATCTGGGGCGCGGGCGCCGTGATCTTCGACGAGATCAGTCGCTGCCGCCCCGACATCCAGAACAAGCTCTTCCCGGTGATCCACGAGCGGCGCGTGCAGGGCCTGCCGCTCGAGGGCCTGCGCTACCGCTGGGCGGCCATGAACCCGCCCAACACCGAGGCGCACGATTCCGGCTACCTGGGCAGCGAGCCGCTGGACCCGGCCCTCGCCGATCGCTTCGCCTTCGTGGTGCAGGTGCCGGCCTGGGTCAGCCTGTCGGAGGCCGACCAGCTGCGCATCATCAGCGCCGGCTTCGAGCCGGTCACACAGGAAGCGGCCGCCAGCCTGCTCGAGCGGCTGGAACGCATACGGCAACTGCTGCCGGTGGTCCGACACGCGCTGGCCGATGCGCTGCCCCGCTACGTACAGACGCTGGTGGCACTCGTTGCGCAGGCCGGCGTGACCCTGAGCCCGCGCCGGGCCGCCATGCTCTGCCGCAGCATCGTCGCCGTGCACGCCGCCGCACTGGCCGCGGACGCCAGTGCTCGCGCCGACGACTCCGCCTGGCTGGCCTTGCTGTCCGGGCTGCCGCAGCGTGCCGAGGGCAAGGACGTGGCAGAGGCAAAGTTGTTGGCCGCCCACCGCGAAGCCTGGCGCCTGGCCGGGGTGGCAGACGACGACCCGTTGCGCGTCCTGCTCACCCAGGCCGATCCGCTGGAGCGACTTCGCCTGGCAGCGTCCGCTCGCGGACTCGCCAAGTCCGAACTCTCCTCCGTAGTGGCCGATGCCCTGGCCACCCTGCCGCCGGGTGCGCGCGCGGCAGCCGCCATATACCTCTTCGAGTCGAACGCCCTCGGTCGGTTGAACGCGGCTGTTGCCGAGCAGGCCGCCGACTTATATCGCGATGCCTTGGTCGCCCACAGGTTTTCGGAAACCATCCAGAACAGCTCGACTCGGTACCGGACCTGGAACCGGCTGAAGGAACTGCTGGCCAAACTGGACCCGGACAAGCCCCGCGAGGTGCTGTGCGCCAATGCGCTGGCGGCTGCGTTCGGCAGCAAGGTGCTGGGCAAGCCGGAGGATGTCGATGCGGCACTGGCCGCGTTCCAGGAGGCTGACCTGCGCCTGTCCGGTAAAGCCGCATGATGACCGAACCCGATTCCCACAGCCGCTTCGTCCACATGGGGCCGCCGCCCAAGACGACCGTGGTCTACACCGGCCTCGCGTCCCTGAACGGCCAGCAAGCCACCGCCACGCCTGCGGCCCCAGAAGGTGTGGCTGTCAGGTTCCGACTGCCTGCCAGGTTTCCGCTCCTGCCGGCCCGGATCCTCACGGCACTCGGTGAACCACGGCCAAAGGACCCCTCGGCGGCGCTCGCCAGGTTGGTGGAGGACAGGGCCCGCAGCCTGCCGATTCCGGATGGCTGCCTGGTCATGCCCGCAGACCATGCCGCGCTGGAGTGCTGCATCCCTCCCCTCGTCACCCTGGTGGTCATCACCAAGTCCTCCGGGTTGGTCTGGCTGCGCAGCAAGCTGCCGCGCTTTGATCGATTGACCCGCATCCCTGCCATCGCGCTCTGGCTGCCGCCGAAGGCGGCCCGCGCCATCGAGGAACTCACATCATGACCACTCTTGACTCTGCCCGACTGACCGAGCAGGTGCTGGACTGCTTTCCCAGCGGCAGCTATGCGCTCTCGGCCCTGCTGCGCCTGATGGACATCGAGGTCAGCACCGAAGTGCCCACTGCGGCCGTGGAGTGCAAGCGCCAGCCGCGGATGCTGATCAACCCGGACTTCGTGGCAACCCACGCCGGGACGCCGGAAAAGCTGCTGATGCTGGTGATGCACGAGTTGCACCACGTGCTGCTCGGCCACACCACCCTGTTCCCCACGCTGACCCCGATCCAGAACTTCA
>JAUMBX010000174.1:0-7061 GCA_032119515.1 Steroidobacteraceae bacterium
AGGACATCCATCAAGCCGTCGCGAACGGCGCATTGAGCCGCACGATGGCCAGGTTGAGCGCGGCAGCAAAACCCACCCAGGCGAGATACGGCAGCAGCATCAGCGCAGCCCGCCGGGAATGCCGACAGAGAACCACGACCAGCTACAGCACCTACAGCCAGAGCGCCACGACCTCCACCAGCGCGAGATCCGGTCGCTTCAGGAAGAAGAACAAACCACTCCAGGCCACGTTGAGTACGCCATTGACGGCAAACAGGACGAGGACGAGGCGCCGCTCGCCATCGCTCAACTCACGGCGCCAGACCTCCAGCGCAGCGAGAACGCAGAATAGGAAAATGACCGTCCAGGCCGGCCCGAACAGCCAATCCGGTGGCTGGAATGCGGGTTTCGACAGCGCGTAGTACCACCCGTCGAGCCGCGTGAGGAGTCCGCCGAGCAGGGCCACCAGCACCGCACTCGAGGCCGCGACCAGGGGCACGCCCCAACGGCCGGTCATGCCCGGACCACCCCCAGCAGGTGCCCGAGGTCCTTGAAGAAAATGCGCAGGTGGGCGAGCGGCCGTGCCCGTACCAGTTTCTTGTACATGTAAGCCTGCCAGGTCAGGTGCTGCACATCGGGATCACGGCACATGCTGACAAAGCGCTCACGGCGCGCGTCACTTGAGTACCAGAACCGCTGCAAGAGGCCGAGCACCCAGAACACCCGCCCGTGCGCGCGCATGAAGCGGCGTCGGGCGGACTTCAGCGCGCCGGGATCGCCCGTCTCCAGCAGGCCGATGACGGCCTCGGCCGCCAGCCGGCCGCCCGCCAGCGCATAGTAGATACCCTCTCCCGAGGCGGGTGCCACCACGCCGGCAGCATCCCCCGCCAGCACCACCCCGCGGCCATCATCCCAGCGGCGCAGTGGGCGCAGTGGAATCGGCGCGCCTTCCTTGCGTACGGTATCGCTGAGGTCCAGACCCGTCACGCTGCGCAGGTCCGCCACGGCATGACGGAGCGAAAAGCCCTTCAGGGCGCTCCCGACCCCGACGCTGATGGTGTCTCCATGCGGGAAGACCCAGGCATAAAAATCCGGGGACAGCCTGCCCTGGTAATACACGTCGCAACGCTGGCCGTCGAAGTCGGCCCCGGAGGCCGGCGAGCGGATGATCTCGTGGTAGGCCGCCACGTAGGGCACCCGCCCGGCATCGGGGATGCACTGCCTGGCCACCGCGGAGCGCGCGCCGTCCGCGCCGATGACCGCCCGGGCGGTCACCTTCCGCGTCACCGGGGCCGTATCGGAGCCGCGAGCCCCGTAGCGGAGTTCGATCACTCCATCCGCCAGGTACTCCAGGCTCTCGAACTGACCGGTGAGCCTGACCGCGCCATGCCGAGCCGCACGCTCGCGCAGCCACTCGTCGAAGGTCTCGCGGTCGACCATGCCGACATAGCCACCCTCGATATGCATGTCGACACTGACCGCACTCGGCGACACCATGCGCGCCGACTTGATGCGTGCCACCAACAGTGACTCGGGCAGTTCGAACTCGCTCACGGCCTGCGGAGGAATGGCGCCGCCGCAGGGCTTGATGCGACCCGCACGGTCCAGCAGCGCGACACTGAGCCCGCGACGCGCCAGGTCGTCTGCAGCAGTCGCCCCGGCCGGTCCGCCACCCACGACCACCACGTCGTAATTTTCAGTCTGCATTTCTCATCTCCCCGTGGAAGCCGTGATGGCCTCCCTCGTCATCCAGGTCCGCCCCTGTGCCGCGACTGACGAGGGCCCGATGTGCCGCGCCAGTTGGGCGGCGACCAGGAACACCATGCCCTCAAGGAAAAAGACCGCGGAATAGGCCATCAACGCTGATCCGCTGACCAGCCGGATGAGGTCGACGAGCCCGGTGCCGGCGATTCCACCAGCGGCAAAGGCGATCGCCTGCGCTGCACCCCAGAGGCCCATGCGCACTCCCTCTCTCGCACGCGCGCCCTCGGCCACCATCGCCATCATCGAGCCGATGGCAGCCACCGAAAACGCGCCATTGGCGGCACCCAAGGCAAAGACCGAAGGCGCCAGCGGCCAGTCATCGGGCCAGTGGCCCGCGGCTGCCAGGCCGAACAGGGCGATGCCGGAGGCCAGGCAACCGCCGACGCACCAGGCCGTCAGCCCGCCCAGCCCGCGTCGTGAGCCGGTACGCGCGAGTCCTGCCACCAGCAGCATGCCAAGCAGGACACCCGCATTCTGGATACCCGAAAGCTGGGTGGACTGGCCGGGCGTCAGCCCGAATATCGATCCGGCGAAGGGTTCCAGGATCAGGTCCTGGGCGGAATAGGCCAGCATCGACACGAAGATGAACACGGTGAGCTTTCGCGCCCGGGGTTCGACCCAGACCTCGCGCAAGGCGCTGCGGAAGGCCGGCATGGTCTCGGGCTCCGGCAGCGCGGGCGCATCCCCTTCAACGCCCCAGACCGCCAGCGTTGCGAGCAACCAGGCCACGCCGACCACGCCGGCGGAAACCGCCACCATGCGCGCCAGGCTGAAGGGCTCCAGCAGTGCGCCTGCCACGCCTGCAGTCACCACGAAGCCGGCAATCATCATGATCCAGACCGTGGTGGCGGCCGCAGCGCGTCGCTCGGGCTGCACCCGCTTGGCCAGCAGCACCAGGAGAGACGTACCGGCTGCACCGACCCCGACCCCTACGGCGGCAAACCCGAGCAGGGCGAGGGCGAGGCCCAGCTCCGGATGCGAAGGGACCATGGCGGTGGCCACCGCGGCCAGCAAACCGCCGGTACACAACACCGCCATGCCACCGATGATCCACGGTGTACGCCGACCGCCGACATCCGACCCATAGCCGAAGCGCGGCCGCAGCAGCTGGATGACGTGATGCAAGGCGACCAACAGACCAGGCACGAGTGCCGGCAGCATCAGCTCGACGACCATCACCCGGTTGAGCGTCGAGGTCGTCAGGACCACCACGGCGCCGAGCGAACTCTGCACCAGACCCAGTCGGATGATGCCCGGCCAGCCGAGGGGCGCGGCGCTCACGCCGCCACCCCGAGCCCGCGCAGGGCCCAGGCGCTGACCATCATTCCGGATACATACAAGGCCACGCCAAAGCCACTGAACCACACCGCCCGCAGCCTCGGCTGCTGCAGGAACTTCGGCATCAGCGCCGCCTGCAGCAGGAGCAGGCCGGCTACTGCCAGCGCATGGCCCGGTTGCCCCCAGGCGACCAGCAGGGCCACTACCACACACTGCGGCAGGGCCATGGCGAGGCAAGCGAAACGGGCTGCCCGCTCCACACCCAGCTGTACGGGCAACGAGGCGACTCCCATGCGACGGTCGCCCTCAATGGACTTGAAATCGTTCAGCGTCATGATGCCGTGGGCGCCGAGGCTGTAGAGCAGCGCCAGCAGCCATACACCGGCGCCGGGCATCGTCCCGTTCAGCATCACGGCTGCACCAGTGACCCAGGCCAGGCCTTCGTAGGACACGCCGACCGCGAGGTTGCCCCACCACCCGTTGCGCTTCAGGCGCAACGGTGGTGCACTGTAGGCCCAGGCCAGCGCGAGTCCCGCGATCCCAGCCAGCAGCACCCACTGACCGAGCAGGCTCGCCACAGCCAGCGACAGGGCGGTCCAGCCCAGCGCCACCATCAGGCCCCAGCGCCCAGGCATGCGGCCCGAGGGAATCGGCCGCCCCGGCTCGTTGATGGCATCGACCTCGCGATCGAACCAGTCGTTGACCGCCTGGCTGGTTCCGCATACCAAGGGTCCTGCCAGCAGGATGCCGGCGAAGATCAGCCAGCCTTTACCGGAAAAGGGTATGCCCGCCGAGACCGCGCCACAGGCGAAGGCCCACATCGGTGGAAACCAGGTGATGGGCTTCAGCAGCTCAAGCAAGGCTGCTGGCGAGGGTCGGGCGGGGCCTGCCGCCAAAGCGGCCGGACGCGACACGCCTACTCCTCTTGGGAGTCGCCCGACTCGCCGAGCCCGTAGCGGCGGAGCTTGACGTACAGGCTCTGGCGACTGAGGCCAAGCATTTCGGCAGCCGAGGCCCGGTTGTCGCCGGTGACCTCCAGCGCGGCTTCAATGCACAGGCGCTCGATCACGTCGGTGGCCTCCCTGACCAGTTCCTTGAGGGAAACCCGGCCAACCAGCTCGGTGAGCTGCTGGACCGAGCGGGGGAGATGACCCTCGGCACGGGATTCCCTGCCAAGGCGCGGGCCGACGTTGCGAATCACGAAACCGTGACAGGGGGCCTCGGGATCGGTCACTGCCACGGCTGAGATCTCGACCTCGCTCGCCGCCCCGAATTCTCCCCGCAGGGTGGTGGCAAACAGCTTCACCGAACCATGTCGGCGCAGGTTGGCCAGCAAGACGTTGAGGTCCACCCCCGGCCGGCCGAACCAACGATCGAGGGATTGCCCCCTCGCCTGCTCGAGGTACGGAACCTGCGACAAGTCGAGGAACGATCGGTTGGCCAGCAGGACCCGACCGTCGAGGTCAGTGACCACCATGGCATCCGGCGAGCTTTCGATGACCTGCAGCATGCGCAGCTGTGCCGCGTCCCGCTCCGGCGCCTCGCCTGCGCCGCGCCGTGGACTCAGGCGTACCAGGTACAGCGAGGTGCCGTCCTGCTGGAAGATGGAAGCCGACACGGACAGGGTACCGGGACGATCTGCCTGCCTCACCTGCACGGCGTCGGCCCGGCCCGCCACTTTGACGGCATCGAGCAAGTTGCTGACGATGCTTGAACCTTCCTCATCGAGGGACCGCGGGAAGGATTGCCCGGTCAGGCGTCTGGCCGGCTCGCCGAGCAAGGACGCGGCGGCGGGATTCACCTCGACGATCTTGCGATGGGCGGCGTCGACGATCAGCAACGCCTCGCTGGCCATCTCGAACAGGAGTCGATAGCGGGTCTCGGCATGGCGCAGTCGCCAGTAATCCTGCTCGATGGCCTGCTGGGCATCGACCAGACGCTGCTGCAACTGGGCGATGCCGCGCAAGTCACGACCCACCGCGATGATCCGACCGGTGCGGCCGCAAGGCACCGCTGAATAGATGACCGGCACATCCGTACCCGAAGGCGTCGGATGATTGACCTGCCTCCACCGCGGCGGGCGGCCCGCGGCGGCGTCGGCCAGCATGGCCTCGACCTTGGGGCGACTCTCGACCGTGACCGCGTCGGCCCACGGCCTGCCGATCCAGCCCTGAAAACCCTCGGCCGACATCTCCTCGCTGCCGAAGGCCAGGTCCTGGACCAGGCCCCTGGCGTCGATGACCAGGGCCACGTCGCTGGTTGCCTCGAGGATCCGTCCGGAATCCTCGGGCGTCAAACCGGCCAGCGACGTTCCCGTCACTGAAAAACCGGTGGTGCCGGTCTTGTCTGTTTTCATTTCATTGGGGGCGACCGGGCGTTCCACCGGTTCAACCTGGGAATTGCTAGACAATTTCACCTCGATCCATTCGATCTTGCTTCAAGCGCTCTTGCTTCAAGTCGTCAAAACAGTCCGTCGGCGGCACGCACCGCCTCGCGCGCATCGCCTGCAGTCAGGTCAGCGCCCACCTCCGCGGCCAGCCCAGGCTCGCTGAGGAAGGGCATTCCCCCGACCATGATCCGGAGCTTGCTGTTGCGGGAGCAGTCGCGCAGGCGCGCGATCTGCTGGCTCAGGTCCTCGAGGAACCGGTGACACTGCACCGAAAACCCCACCATGTCGTACCAGTGCTCGCTGAGCGCTCGCTGGGCATGGCGCACCGCATCCGCGGCACCCGGGCCATCGACCTGCCAGCCTGCGCCGCGCAGGCAGTGCCCCAGGATCCCGACGGCAAGAGTGTGCTGCTCGCCTGGACCTACCGATAGCCAGGCGCGTCGCCGGGCGACCCCACTGTCGAGAGGCGTTACCAGGGTGTCGGGCGCCAGCATCCGCATGGCCTGCTGCATGCGTCCCACGCCCACCGTCACCGCGGTAAAATCACAGTCGTCCTGCTCCCACTGCACGCCAAGCGCGCGCGCTGCAGGGGCAATCACTTCCAGCAGCAGGGTTTCGTGGCTGGCACCCGCACGACGCAGGGATTCCAGGAAATCCAGCAGCGCAAGGGCATCCCTCTCGAGGGAGCACCTGACGAAAAACTCGACGTCGTCGGAGCGTATTCGAACCGACTCTACAGCCGACCCGGTCACCCCATGGGCCTTGACCAGCTGTGGAACGACCTGCCACTCCACCACACCACGAATCGGTGCCCCCTGCCGTTCCCGGCCAGAACGCGCCCCGATGCCATTGACCCCCAGTTCGCTCATGGCCCGCCTCCTCGCAGAGCCCCCCCAGAACACCTGTCTCTCATGAGTTGACACCATGCGTCAACCTGAAAAGACACCTCAATCATGTTGCAGCGCAATAATCTCGCAGGGGCCACTCGCCCCCTCTGCCGAAATCATCCACCGGCCGGCCAATTTGTGTCAACTTTTATTTACGTCATTTTTTGTTGACAGTTTTCTGGCGGCTGCCTACAGTGGTTCTCGCGGGATTCAGGGGGAGTAGACATATATATGCGTGATGCCTCGAGCCGGCCCGGCAGGACGCCCGTCCTGTACACGACCGAGCAACGGATCCGCCGCGACGCCTCGCCCTGGACCCGCGTGCAGGGCTTGCTGGCCATTGCCCAGTTCGCGGTGTTCCTGCTGAGCCTCTGGCTGGTCCTCCGCTACCTGCTCACCGGCATCGGCTACGAGGTCGCCACGCTCTCCGTCGTGGCGAAGACCCTGGTGCTGTACTCGATCATGGTCACGGGCGCGCTCTGGGAACGCGACGTCTTCGGGCGATACCTGTTTGCCCCCGCTTTTTTCTGGGAAGACGTGGTGAGCATGCTGGTGATCGCGCTGCATACGGCCTACCTCGCTGCACTCTGGCTTGGCATCGAACCGCGCGAACAGATGCTCGTGGCCCTCGCCGCCTATGCCACTTACGTGGTGAATGCGGGGCAATTCCTGCGCAAACTCCGTATGTCCCGCGCCGAACTGGTCGGCGGGATGCGCAGCCTGTCCAACATCGGCTCGGGGATCGTGCGGTGACGGTGGCAGCC
>JAUMBX010000174.1:7071-13951 GCA_032119515.1 Steroidobacteraceae bacterium
AACGCGGCCAGCGCGAGGTCTTTTGCGGCCTGACCGGGATCGTGTGGCTGCATCGCAAGATGCAGGACGCGTTTTTCCTGGTCGTGGGTTCCAGGACCTGCGCACACCTCATCCAGTCGGCTGCCGGGGTGATGATCTTCGCCGAGCCGCGCTTCGGCACTGCCATCCTCACCGATCGCGACCTGGCCGGGCTGGCTGATGCCAACGATGAACTGGATCGGGTGTGTACGACCCTGCTCGAGCGGCGGCCGGACATCAAGACCCTGTTCCTAGTGGGCTCCTGCCCGTCGGAGGTCATCAAACTCGACCTCGCCAAGGCCGCCGAGCGGCTCAGTGGCCGTTTCCTGCCACAGGTGCGGGTGCTCAGCTACTCAGGCTCCGGCATCGAAACCACCTTCACCCAGGGCGAAGACAACGCCCTGCGGGCCATGGTGGAACATTGCCCGCGGGACGATGCCAGGCAACTGCTGGTGGTGGGCTGCCTGGCGGACGTCGTGGAAGACCAGTTCAGCCGGCTGTTCGACGCCCTCGGGATCGGCCCGGTGCGGTTCCTGCCAGCTCGCAGGGCGGCAGACCTGCCCGCGGTGGGCGCCGGCACCCGGGTGCTGATGGCCCAGCCCTTCAACGGCGAAACCGCGCGCGCGCTGCTCGGGCGCGGTGCCCGTATCCTGCCCGCTCCCTATCCGCTGGGGGTGGAAGGCACCACGGCCTGGCTGGCGGCTGCCGCCCGCGAATGGGGCATCCCGCAGGCTGTGGTCGAGCGGGTCACCCGTCCAGGTCGCGAGCGTGCCGCGGCAGCCCTGCAGCCCCATCGCCGGCACCTGGCGGGTCGGCGCCTGTTCCTGATGCCGGATTCCCAGCTCGAAATCCCCATCGCCCGCTTCCTGAATCGGGAACTCGACATGCAACTGGTCGAGGTAGGCACGCCCTACCTGGATCGGCAGATGATCGAGGCGGAACTCGAGCTGCTGCCGGACGGAGTGCTGGTCAGCGAGGGCCAGGATGTCGAGCGGCAGCTGGATCGGGTCCGCAACGAGCGGCCGGACCTCACGGTCTGTGGACTGGGCCTCGCCAATCCGCTGGAGGCGGAGGGGCTGGCCACCAAGTGGTCGATCGAACTGGTGTTCACGCCCATCCAGGGCTACGAACAGGCGGCCGACCTGGCCGGCCTGTTCGCCCGACCCCTGGAGCGCAAGACGAGGCTGGCCGTATGAGGATCCACTCGTGCAGCTGACCCTGTGGACCTATGAGGGCCCGCCGCACATCGGCGCGATGCGCGTGGCCACCTCCATGCAGGGTGTCCATTACGTGCTGCACGCGCCGCAAGGCGACACCTACGCCGACCTGTTGTTCACCATGATCGAACGCCAGGACCGCCGGCCACCGGTCTCCTACACCACCTTCCAGGCCCGCGACCTGGGCGGCGACACGGCCGGGCTGGTGAAAGAGGCGACGCGGGCCGCCTTCGAGCGCTTCAAGCCCGATGCCCTCCTGGTCGGCGAGTCCTGCACCGCCGAACTGATCCAGGACCAGGCCGGCACGCTCGCCGCCAGCCTCGGGCTGCCGGTGCCGGTGATTCCCCTCGAATTGCCGGCCTACTCCAAGAAGGAAAACTGGGGCACGGCCGAGACGCTGTACCAACTGCTGCGGGGCGTGCTCGGGCCCCGACCGGAGCGGCGTGAACGCGCTGCCGGAGCGCGACCACGGGCCAACATCCTCGGCCCCACCCGCCTCGGCTTCCGCTGCCGCGATGACGTGCGCGAAGTCTGCGACCTGCTCGAGCGACTGGGAATCGAGGTGAATGCGGTCATCCCGCTGGGCGCCTCCGTCGAGGACCTGCGCCGGGTGCCTGATGCCGATTTCAACGTGGACCTCTATCCGGAGGTATCACGCATCGCCTGCAGCTGGCTGAAGCGAACGCTGGGCATGCCGCACACCAGCGTGATCCCGATGGGGGTCGCCGCCACCCGTGAATTCATCGCGGAAGCAGCCTTGCTGGCTGGCGTCGACTCCGGCCCGCTCCTGTCGGCGAGCCATTCCCGGTTGCCGTGGTATTCACGCTCGGTCGACTCCACCTACCTGACCGGCAAGCGTGTCTTCATCTTCGGCGATGCCACCCACGCCATCGCCGCCGCCCGGGTCGCGGCCACGGAAATGGGCTTTACGGTTTGCGGCCTGGGCAGCTACAGCCGCGAGTTTGCGCGCGAACTGCGCGAAGCCGCCGCCGGCTACGGCCTCGAGGCCCTGATCACCGACGACTACCTCGAAGTCGAGGCGTCGATCACTGCGGCGGCCCCGGAGCTGGTGCTCGGTACCCAGATGGAGCGGCACATCGCCAAGCGCCTGGGCATTGCCTGCGCAGTCATCTCAAGCCCCATCCACGTGCAGGATGTGCCGGCGCGCTACAGCCCGGTATTCGGCTTCGAGGGCGCCAACGTGCTTTTCGACAGCTGGATCCATCCGCTGATGATGGGGCTGGAAGAACACCTGCTGGCCATGTTCCGCGACGACTTCGAGTTTCATGATGGAGCCGCCGCCTCGCACCTGCCCGCCGGCAGCTCCGTGCCAGAGGTCACGGACATGCCCGCTTCCCCGGTCGGGGGCGCGCTGGCCTGGTCCATCGACGGCGAGCAGGAACTGCGCAAGATTCCCTTCTTCGTCCGCAACAAGGCCCGCCGGAACACCGAACTCTTCGCGCGCGAGCGCGGCATCCAGGTCATCACCACAGACACGCTGTATGAGGCAAAAGCGCACTTCGGCCGCTGAATCACCCGTCATCCGGGTGGTCCTCATCACGCTGGACAGCCACATGGCCAGCGCGGCGGAGCGTGCCCAGCACCAGCTGCTGCGGTCGATTCCCGGGCTCAGGCTTTCGCTGCACGCGGCGGCGGAGTGGGAGGACGAGGCAGGCGCCCTGGATCGTTGCCTCGATGACATCTCCACGGCCGACATCATCGTCGTCAACATGATGTTCCTCGAGGATCACATCAGGGCGGTGTTGCCCGCACTGGAGGCACGTCGTCCCCAGTGCGATGCCATCGTGGCCTGCATGTCGGCAGCGGAGGTGGTCCGCCTGACCCGCCTGGGCCGCTTCGACATGAGCAGCAGCCAGGGCGGACCGCTGGCCCTGCTGAAGAAGCTCCGCGGCAACCGCGAGCGCTCGGCCACCGTGGGCGAGCCGCAGCTGCGCATGCTGAAACGGATCCCCAAGATCCTGCGCTTCGTACCCGGTCCGGCCCAGGACGTCAGGGCCTATTTCCTGACCATGCAATACCTGTTTGCGGGTTCAGACGACAACCTGGTATCGCTGGTGAAGTTCCTGGTCGGCCGCTATGCGAGTGGCTCGCGGGCCAGGCTGAAGGGCACCTTGAAGGCCGCCGCGCCTGCGGACTACCCCTCGACAGGGCTCTACCATCCCCGCCTGAAGGGCCGGATCACGGAGGATCCGACGCTGCTGCCCGATCCGCCGGGCGGTACCCGTGGCACGGTCGGGCTCCTGGTCATGCGCTCCTACCTGCTGGCCGGCAACACCGCACACTATGACGCGGTGATCGCGGCCCTCGAGTCGCGCGGACTCAAGGTCATCACCAGCTTTGCCACCGGTCTCGACGCCCGACCGGCGGTGGAGCGCTACTTCATGCGCGAGGGCCGGAGCACCATCGATGCCATGCTGTCGCTGACCGGCTTTTCCCTGGTGGGGGGGCCGGCCTACAACGACGCAGGGGCGGCCGAGGAGATGCTGGCACAGCTCGACGTGCCCTGCCTCAGCGCCATGGCCGTTGAATTCCAGTCGCTCGAACAGTGGCAGACTTCGCATCGCGGCCTGATGCCGGTGGAGTCGACCATCATGGTCGCCATTCCAGAACTGGATGGTTCCACCGGGGCCATGGTGTTCGGTGGTCGCAATCCGGACGCCAACAGCGCCCGCGGGCGGGACATGGTGCCGGACCCGGAGCGGGTCGAGGCGCTGGCCGATCGCATGCAGAAGCTGGTGGCGCTGCGGCGCGGCCAGCGGGCCGGACGCAAGGTCGGCGTCGTGCTGTTCAATTTCCCGCCGAACGCCGGCAGTGCCGGCACGGCCGCCCATCTCGGCGTGTTCGCTTCGCTGCTGAACCTGCTGCGGACGATGGCCGCCGAGGGCTATGAGGTGGAAGTGCCTGCCGACGAGGCTGCCCTCAAGGCAGCCATCCTCGGCGGCAACTCGAGCCAGTTCGGCACCACCGCGAACGTGCATCACCGGATCCCGGCCAGCGATCACGTCAGGCGCGAGCGCTGGCTGAACGAGATCGAGGCGCAATGGGGACCGGCGCCCGGCAGGCAGCAAAGCGACGGCAGCTCGCTGCTGGTGCTGGGACGGCGTTTCGGCAACGTGTTCGTCGGCCTGCAGCCCGCCTTCGGCTACGAAGGCGACCCGATGCAATTGCTGTTCGACGGCAATTTCGCCCCGACCCACGCCTTCTCTGCGTTCTATCGCTACCTGCGAGAGGACTTCGGCGCCGACGTGCTGCTGCATTTCGGCACGCACGGGGCACTCGAATTCATGCCCGGCAAGCAGGTCGGGCTGTCCGGACGCTGCTGGCCTGATCGCCTGATCGGCGACCTGCCCAACGTGTACCTGTATGCCTGCAACAATCCCTCGGAAGGTGCCATCGCCCGGCGCCGTTCGCTGGCCACGCTGGTCAGTTACCTCACCCCCTCGGTGACCGAAGCCGGCTTGTATCGCGGACTGCTGGAGCTCAAGGACTCCCTCGATCACTGGCGCAGCCTGGAACCCGCCCGCGAGGCCGAGCGCACCGAGGTCGCCAGGCTGATCCAGGCGCAGGCGGTAACGCTGGACCTGCTCGAGGCTGGTGAAGAATGGAGCTCGGCCAGTGGCCATGCCATCGAGGCGCTGCGACTGCGGGTGCTGGAGCTTGAACACACGCTGATTCCCTGCGGGCTGCACGTGCTGGGCGAGGCACCGTCGCCCAGCGAGCGGGCAGACATCCTGCTGGCGATGGCGGCAGATCATGGTGAGGCCTTGTCGCGCGAAGCAGTCGAGGCCCTGGTCGCCGGCGCCGTGCCGGACGGCGCCGACCCGCAGCTGCTGAAGCTGGCGGAGGTCGATCGAATGCTCGCCGGCAATGCCGAACTGCCTGCCCTGATGCGCGCCCTGGACGGGCGCTACATCCGCCCGGCGCCGGGAGGCGACCTGCTGCACAACCACGAGGTACTACCGACCGGCAGGAATATCCACGGCTTCGACCCGTTCCGGATGCCGACACAGTTTGCCGTCCGCGACGGCATGCGGCAGGTGGAGAGGCTGCTCAAGCGCCATCTCGATGACGGGCACCCGGCACCCGAGTCCGTAGCCATGGTGCTGTGGGGTACCGACAACCTCAAGAGTGGCGGGGGCCCGATCGCTCAGGCACTGGCGCTGCTCGGGGCGCGCCCGCGCTTCGATACCTACGGACGACTGGCCGGTGCCGAGCTGATTCCGCTCGAAGAACTCGGCCGGCCACGCATCGACGTGGTGATCACCCTGTCCGGCATCTTCCGCGACCTGTTGCCCTTGCAGATCCGCATGCTCGCGGAGGCCAGCCTGCTGGCCGCCTCTGCGGACGAATCGCCCGAGCTGAACTTCGTCCGGCGTCACGCCCTCGCCTACCAGCAGGAGGCGGGTTGCGACCTCGAGACGGCGGCGCTGCGGGTGTTCAGCAATGCGGACTCAACCTACGGATCCAACGTCAACCACCTGGTCGACTCCGGCTTGTGGGACCAGGAGGACGAGCTCGCCGAGACCTACACGCGACGCAAGAGCTTCGCCTACGGCTGCAAGGGGCGTCCGACTCCGCAAGCCGGGCTGCTGAAGTCGGTCCTCGGGAAAGTGGACCTCGCCTACCAGAACCTGGATTCCATCGAGCTTGGCGTCACGACCGTCGATCACTACTTCGACACCCTGGGTGGCATCAGCAAGGCGGTCCAGAGGGCCTCGGGTGAGGCAGTACCGGTGTACATCGGCGACCAGACCCGCGGTGACGGGCAGGTCCGCAGCCTGTCCGAGCAGGTCGCCATCGAGACCCGTACGCGCATGCTCAACCCGCGCTGGTACGAGGGCATGCTGAAGCATGGCTTCGAGGGCGTGCGCCAGATCGAGCAGCATGTGACCAACATGCTGGGCTGGTCGGCCACCACCGGGCAGGTAGCGCCCTGGGTCTACCAGCAACTCACCCAGACCTACGTTCTCGATGACCAGATGCGGGAGCGCCTGGCCACGCTCAACCCGACCGCCTCGGCGAGGGTGGCGAACAGGCTGATCGAGGCCCATGAGCGGGCCTACTGGACACCCGACGAAACAACGCTGGCGGCACTGCGTCGCGCCGGCGAGGAACTTGAAGACCGGCTCGAAGGAGTCGGCGCGGAGGCAGCAGCATGATGACGACCACGGTACCCGTCAGCACACTCAAGCGGCGTACGGCCGCACCAGACGGAGAGGGCAGCGTCCAGGTCCACCTGGACCCAACCGTCAGCATCGGCACCGCCAAGGTGTTCGCGGTCTATGGCAAGGGAGGCATCGGCAAGAGCACCACGTCCTCCAACCTGTCCGCAGCCTTCTCCAAACTGGGCAAGCGGGTCCTTCAGATCGGCTGCGATCCCAAGCATGACTCGACCTTCACCCTCACCAAGAAGCTGGTGCCGACGGTCATCGACGCCCTCGAGTCGGTCGATTTTCATCCCGAGGAATTGCGCCTCGAGGACTTCGTCTACGAGGGCTACAACGGGGTGATGTGCGTCGAGGCCGGCGGCCCGCCGGCGGGCACCGGCTGCGGCGGCTACGTCGTCGGCCAGACGGTGAAGCTGCTGAAGGAGCACCACCTGCTCGAGGACACCGACGTGGTGA
>JAUMBX010000175.1:0-3403 GCA_032119515.1 Steroidobacteraceae bacterium
ACATGCAGGAAGCCTTGCAGCTGGCGCGCCAGGCCGCGCTGCAGGGCGAGGTGCCGGTCGGAGCCCTGGTCGTCAGCGCAGGCAAGGTGGTGGGCCGGGGTTACAACCAGCCCATCGGCCGCGCCGATCCCACGGCCCATGCGGAGGTTCTGGCGCTGAGGGAAGCCGGCCGCACGCTGGGCGACTACCGCCTCGGCGGTAGTACCCTGTATGTGACGCTGGAGCCCTGTCCGATGTGCGCAGCGGCGCTGGTGCATGCCAGGGTGGCTAGGGTGGTATTCGGGGCCTGGGACCCCCGCCAGGGGGCTTGCGGCAGCGCCTTCAATCTACTGTCAGCGCCTGCCATGAACCATCGGGTGGACGGCTTCGGGGGCGTGCTGTCCGCCGAGTGTGGCGAGCTGCTGCGGGAGTTTTTCGTGTCCCGGCGGGAGGCGCACGGCTGATCCTCAGTCGGCTGCAAAGTCCTCCGGCAGTTCCAGGCGCAGTTCCGCCTCGGGTTCGCCGGTCATCCAGACCAGGCGGTTGCGGTAGTTCACCACGTTGGCCACGAAGCCCACCGGTTCCCAGCCGCGGGCATAGCCATAGCGGGTCTGCGAGTACCACCTTTCCTGGGTCAGGAGGGGCAGATAGACGCGCACGTCGTCCCAGCGGTCCGGATCGCGGCCGAAGCGCTGGGTCAGCACCCGCGCATCCTCCAGGTGCCCGTAGCCGACGTTGTAGGCAGCCAGGGCCATGAGCGTGCGGTCCGGCTCCGCGATCCGCTCCGGCAGACGGCTGCGGGTCTCGACCAGATAGC
Source organism: Steroidobacteraceae bacterium (assembly GCA_032119515.1). Taxonomy (GTDB): domain Bacteria; phylum Pseudomonadota; class Gammaproteobacteria; order Steroidobacterales; family Steroidobacteraceae; genus SG8-30. The sequence goes on from JAUMBX010000175.1 coordinate 797, forward strand.
GGGCCCCGCCCAGGATGCTCGAGCGCGCGTCCAAACGGTCCTGCACGCCCACTCGACGGGCGGTGTCTTCCGTCAGCATCATGAGCCCGCGTACACCCGTGACGGAGGTGGCCAGCGGGTCATAGAGAGACTCCTGATAGCCGATGGCGGCCAGCAGGCGCCAGTCGACTCCGTGCACGGCCGCGGCTTCCTCGAAATGCGGGCGCAGGTCCGGCAGGCGCTCCTGGACCAGGCGCAGAAAATCCCGAGAGTCGAGGTAGTCGAAGTTCTTCTCATATGCCTCGTAGCGGGACAGGATCCGCTCCAGTTCCCCGTTCTGGCTGATGAGTGAGAAATAGGCCTTGACCTGTTCGAGCAACTCCGGCTGGTCTGCCGGCAGCGCCCAGGCCACTGGCTGCCCACCCGACAATTCGAAGGCGCGGGCCAGGTCGGGGTGCAGGTGCCGGCCGACCGAAAACTCGCTGGAATCGGCGACGGTGAAATCGATGGCCCCGCTGGAGACCCGGGCCAGCAGGTCGAGCTGGTCGACCTCCGGCACTTCCACGAACCTGAGCTCGGGGTGTTCCAGCTGCAGTTCGGCGAGCTTCCTGGCGTGGCTGGAGCCGGCAACCACCTGCAGTTCGCGACCTAGCAGGTCGGCGGGGCCCTGGGGTGCAGGACGATCCCGCCGATACACCAGATGCTGGCTGATGGTGCGGTAGGTCGGACCGAAGGCCAGGCGCGCCTGCCGCTCGCCCGTAGCAACCACCCCTGCTGCTGCGATGGTAGCGCGCTTGCGCACGACCTCATTGATGGCCTCGCCGGCCGAGGGTGCCACGATCAGCGCGACGGGCTTGCCGAGGTAGTCAGCGAAGCCCCGCATCAGCTCGTACTCGGGTCCTTCCATGCCATCCACCCCATAGTAGAAGGTGGTTGGGCTATTGCGGGTGGCGAAGGCGAGCGGGATGGGACGCTCGAAGGCGGGGGCAGCCGACGGCTCCCTGCAGCCCGACAGCAGCGGGCTGGCACACACCAGAACAAGACCGAGCAAGGGTAAAAACTTCACCTTCGGAAACACGTTTTCAGGTCCTAGGGTGGGGCGAGAAGTGGTGTAGAATACGCGCGCAAAATGGCTTTGGTGACAGAATTCGTTTCGATGAAATTAGGAGAGGTACCGAAGCGGTCATAACGGCACCGACTCGAAATCGGTTGGGGGCATTACGCCCCACGTGGGTTCGAATCCCACCCTCTCCGCCACTTTTTCAGGTCAATAAGTTGGACGCGGTTTCGGTGAAAAATCATGAAGAAGTTTCGCCAAACTGCATTTCCATTTTTCTCGATGGCAGCTCGCGTCGGTTCCTCCGCGACGGTCAGCCGTGAACCCCGCCAGGCCCGGAAGGGAGCAACGGTAGCGGTGCGAACGGGTGCCGGAGGGGTGCTGGCGCGGGCTGCCGCCCCTGGTCTCACGTGAGTTATCTCGTCCTCGCACGCAAGTGGAGACCGCGCCGTTTCGAGGAAATGGTCGGTCAGGAGCACGTCCTGCGCGCGTTGATCAATGCGCTCGACAGCAATCGGGTGCATCACGCCTTCCTGTTTACTGGTACCCGTGGGGTGGGCAAGACGACCATCGCGCGCATCCTCGCCAAGTCGCTGAACTGCGACGTCGGGGTCTCGTCCCGTCCCTGTGGAACCTGCTCCGCGTGTACCGAGATCGACGAGGGCCGCTTCGTCGACCTCATCGAGGTAGACGCAGCCAGTCGCACCAAGGTGGACGACACCCGTGAACTGCTCGACAACGTCCAATATGCGCCCACTCGCGGCCGTTACAAGGTGTACCTCATCGACGAGGTGCACATGCTTTCCAACCATTCGTTCAATGCCTTGCTGAAGACGCTCGAGGAGCCGCCGCCTCACGTGAAGTTCCTGCTGGCCACCACGGATCCCCAGAAGCTGCCGGTGACCGTCCTCTCGCGCTGCCTGCAGTTCAACCTCAAGCGTCTGCCGGTTGGGCTGATTGCCGATCGCCTGACTCACATCGTCGAGCAGGAGGGGATTGCGCACGACGCGACGGCCCTGCGCCTGCTGGCCCGCGCGGCCGATGGCAGCATGCGGGACGGATTGTCGCTGCTGGACCAGATGCTCGCCTTCGGCGGCGGGCAGGCCAAGGAGACGGATGCCCGCTCCATGCTCGGCACCGTCGATAGGGATTTCGTCACGGGCATCGTCGATGCGCTGGCGGATCACGACGGAACCCGGCTCATGGCCTGCGTCGCGCGAATGGACGAAATGGGCGCCGATTACGAGGCTGCCCTGGCCGAGCTGGCCAGTCTCCTCCAGCGCATCGCCCTCCAGCAGGCCGTGCCCGGACTGCCAGCCGACGAGTTGTGGGATGCCGAGCGGGTGGGCGAATTTGCCAGCCGGGCGGGTGCCGAGGACCTTCAGCTGTGGTACCAGATGGCCCTTCTGGGTCGCCGCGACCTCCATCTCGCTCCGGATCCCAAGGGCGGTTTCGAGATGGTGTTGTTGCGCATGCTGGCTTTCACCCCACATGCTGAGGTGAGCAGCCCACCGGTCGTACCGCGACCGAGTCCGACCCCTGCTGCCCCGCGCACCGAGTCGGCAAACACC
>JAUMBX010000175.1:3413-6816 GCA_032119515.1 Steroidobacteraceae bacterium
CGGCGCCGTGGCTGCGTCCGCGCCCCAGTCCGCCAGGTCTGAGGCCGCTCCCGAGGTCGATTTTTCCGACTGGGCCTCCGTGGTTCCGCGCCTGGGGCTGCAGGGTGCCGCCCGGCAGCTGGCGTCTCACCTGACCTTCGGCAGCCGGGAGGGCGACCAGCTCCGACTGCTGATCGATCCCAGGGGCGAGGCGTTACGGACGCGCCAGCAGGAGGAACGCCTGGCCCAGGCGCTGGCAGCGCTGGCCCAACGTCCGCTGCGACTGACGATCGAGAAGGCCACCGACGAGCAGACCGTGGAGGACACGCTGGTCAGGCGCGAGCAGCGTGAGCTGCAGGCGCGGCTCGGGGAGGCCAGGGAGGCGCTGGAAAGCGACCCCACGGTGCGCGCCCTGCGGGAGCGGTTCGGCGCCGTGGTGCACCCCGAGTCCATCAAGCCGGGCGACGGTCATTCAAGTTAACATCCATCCATTCCTGAACGGAGCCGTTTGATGAAGCAGAACATCGGTGCCCTCATGCGCCAGGCGCAGCAGCTGCAGGCCAACATGCAGAAGGCCCAGGAGGAGCTGGCAAGCCTGGAGGTTGTAGGCGAGTCCGGCGGTGGGATGGTCAAGGTGACCATGAACGGCAGGAATGAGGTACGGCGGGTGCAGATCGAGCCCTCCATCGCGAGCGCCGGTGACGTCGAAATGCTCGAGGACCTGGTGGCTGCGGCCTTCAACGACGCTACCCGACGCGCGGCCGAGGCTGCGCAAGACAAGATGTCCGGGCTGGTCGGCGGGATGGGGCTGCCTCCCGGATTCAAGCTTCCCCTCTAGGCCAGGCCTTGAAGTATTCGCCCTCGCTGGCGCGCCTGATCGAGGCGCTCAGGATCCTCCCAGGTGTCGGTCCCAAGTCCGCCCAGCGCATGACCTTCCACCTGCTGGAGCGCAACCGTGAGGGTGCCCGGTTGCTGGCCCAGGCGCTGCTGCAGGCGGCCAACGAAGTCACCCAATGCGAGCGTTGCCGGATGCTCACGGATGGCCAGTACTGTACGGTCTGTGCCTCCACCGGGCGGGACAGGACCCTGCTGTGCGTCGTGGAATCGCCGGCCGACGTGGCGGCCATCGAGCATTCGGCGGGCTATCGCGGGCTCTATTTCGTGCTGATGGGTCACCTCTCACCGCTCGACGGCATCGGACCGGAGCAACTCGGTGTCCGCCGGCTGGAGGACCTGCTCGCAGAAGGCGAGGTCCGCGAGGTCATCCTGGCCACCAATCCGACGGTGGAGGGCGAGGCGACGGCGCACTTCCTCGCCGAACTGGTCGGCCGCCGCGGCATCAAGGCCTCGCGGATCGCCCACGGGGTGCCGATGGGCGGCGAGCTGGAGTACGTCGACGGGGGCACCCTTGCCCATGCCCTCGCGGGCCGTCAGCCGCTGGCCTGAGTCAGCGCCTCAGGCTCGCGTATCGGGTTGCGAGCCGCAGCAGGCTCAGGTAGCTGTCGAAACGGCGTGGATTGACCAGCCCTGCGGCAAGCTGCCGGCGCACCTCGCAACCGGGTTCGGCATCGTGACGACAGTCCGGGAATCGACACCCTGCCGAGGCGGCCTGTAATTCACGGAAGCCACGGGCGATGTCCCTGGGTTCGGGCAGGGGCGGGGAAAAGTCACGTACGCCCGGCGAGTCCATGAGTTCCCCGCCGCCGGGCAGGTGATACAGGGCGGAGGTGGTGGTCGTATGGCGACCCTCCTCGGTGGCCGACGAGATCTCGCCCACGGTGGCCTCTACGCCGGGGATCATCCGGTTGATCAATGAGCTCTTGCCAACGCCCGACTGGCCGACCAGCACGCTCACATGTCCCTGCAGGATCTGCTCCAGGGCCTGCGTGCCCGCGGTCATCCGGCCAGCACGCACCACCTCGTAGCCTAGCCCCCGGTAGGTCTGGAGTTCGGCCTCCACCAGTGGGTCGTCGGCGCCGGGCAAGTCGCTTTTGTTGAGCACCACCGCAGCGTCGAGGCCCTGCCATTCGGCGGCTGCCAGATACCGATCGCAGAGGCCGAAATCCGGTTGGGGGACTGTTGCCACCACGGCGACCAGTTGGTCTAGGTTCGCCACCACCACCTCGGCCTGCCCGGAGAGGCTGATCCTTTCCAGTTGGGATCCTCTCGGCAGCACCTCGGTGACCAGGCCCTCGCCGCCGCTGACCGCCTGCCGCTGCCACTGCACGCGGTCCCCGCAGACCAGTCGCAGCTTGCGACCGGCCAGTTGGCAGTCGTGGGTGACCCCGTCAGGGCCCTCCAGCTTCACTCGCCGGCCATGCGAGGCGATGACCCGCCCTTCGAGCGAAGCGGTCATGTCGTGGGTTTGGCGGTAGATTTTCATGGAGGGCCGGGGGACTCTAGCCTCTGCTAAGATCGCGGGCAACATGAGCACAGAAAACCGGCTGGTCTGGATAGACCTCGAAATGACCGGGCTCGACCCCGATCGGGACCGCATCATCGAGATGGCCACCCTGGTGACCGACGCCGACCTGCAATTGGTCGCGGAGGGCCCGGTACTGGCCATCCATCGTGAGGAGTCCATTCTCGAACTGATGGACGACTGGAACCGGAGTACCCACGGGGGCTCCGGACTTCTCGAACGTGTGAGGCGCAGCCCGATCAGCGAGCGGGAGGCGGAACTCGCCACGCTTGAATTCCTGCGCGAGTACCTGGCGGCGGGTACTTCGCCCATGTGCGGCAACAGCATCTGTCAGGACCGGCGCTTTCTGGCCCGCTGGATGCCGGAGCTGGAGGCCTTTTTTCACTACCGCAACCTGGACGTCAGCACCCTGAAGGAGCTCGCACGGCGCTGGGCACCGGGCGTGGTGGAGGGGTTCACCAAGCAATCCACCCACCTTGCCCTCGACGACATCCGCGAGTCGGTGGCAGAACTCGCGCACTACCGGCGCCAGTTGTTCGCCGAGGCCTGGCGGGGCGATGGCTGAGGCCTCCGGCACGAGGATTCTGGCCGGGGGCTGTCACTGCCGGCGGGTCAGGTTCGAGGCCACCCTCCGGGGCCTGCTGCAGGCGCTGGATTGCAACTGCACCATCTGTGCTGCAACCGCCTACCTGCACCTGATCGTGGATGAACCCGACTTTCGCCTGATCGCCGGCAACGATGCCCTCACCGGCTATCGTTTCAACACCGGTTCCGCGCTGCACTTGTTCTGCCGCTACTGCGGGGTCAAGTCTTTCTACAGGCCGAGATCCCACCCGGATGGGTTCAGTATCAACGCCCGCTGCCTGGACGCGGGAGCAGGCATATTGGAAAGCATCTTGCCCTTCGACGGGCGCAACTGGGAGCAGGCGATCGAGCAGCTTCCGGACTGATTGCCTCAGTCGGCCGACTTGCCCGCCAGGAACAGCCAGGTCTCGACCACCG
>JAUMBX010000176.1:0-3726 GCA_032119515.1 Steroidobacteraceae bacterium
CGGTGGCAGGATCGGTGACATCGATGGCCACGTTGCCGGGACGCTCTAGCACGTTGCGGTCGACCTGGACGTTGCCGGTGATCAGGAGCCCGGCACCGCCCTCGCTCCAGGTCCGATACAGCGACTCGAGGCGTGGGGTGGAGCGAAGCCAGCCGTCGGCCAGGCCCTCGGTCATGGCCGCCTTGCACAGCCGGTTGGGCAGCACGGCTCCGCAGGGCAGGACAAGCGAGGAATTGAGGTTCATGGCTGCATCCATCGGGGCGGCTGCTCCGAACTGAGACGGCGGTAAGTTAGTCATTTTTCGGGGATTTTACATAATTTTGGAGGGAAGATTCATGTTCAGTCGCACTACATTGCTCGGCGTCACCGCCCTGTGTGCCGTCCTGGTCGCCGGCCTCGGTTTCTCGCCGGAGGCGGAAGCAGGCAAGAAGCGTAAGCGCGCGCAACAGCAGTCCGCTCCAGGGCTCGTTGCGGCCACGCCCAGCCTCGTCGACGTCGCCATCGCTGCCAACACCGAGGGCCCCTACGCAGGGTCCTTCGACACCCTGCTCGCCGCGGTCGGCGCTGCGGACCCGGTCGTCGCCACTGCGCTGTCCACCCGTGGCCAGCTGACCGTGTTCGCCCCCACCGATACCGCCTTCGATGCGCTGCTCGCGGAACTCGGCGTGTCGGCGGGGGACCTGCTGGCCAGCACCGAACTGTTGACCGACGTGCTGCTGTATCACGTTGCACATGGTCGTCAGCCGTCCAATGCGGTGCTCGGCAAGAGCCAGATCCGCATGCTGAAGGGTGGGTTCGTCTACCAGTCCGGTGGCAAGCTGACCGACAACCAAGGCCGCGAGGTGGGCTTCGTGGTGACCGACATTCCGGCGTCCAACGGCGTCATCCACGTCATCGACACGGTTCTGTTGCCCTGAGGGGCCGCGGCGGGGTCAGGCGCGGCGCTCGTCGCGCTCGATGACCCCGTCGCGCAGGCGGATGACTCGCTGCGCATGGGCGGCGATGTCATCCTCGTGAGTGACCAGCACGATGGTCTGGCCGGCTCTGTGCAGCGCCTCGAAGAGGGCCATGATCTCCTCACCCGTCGTGGTATCGAGGTTCCCGGTGGGTTCGTCGGCCAGCAGGATGGAAGGCTCACTGACCAGCGCCCGGGCAATCGCCACTCGCTGGCGCTGACCGCCGGAGAGTTCGTTGGGTCGGTGACGACTGCGTTCGGCCAGCCCGACGTTGGCGATCACCTCGCTGGCGCGGCGCCGCCGCTCTGAACGCGACAAGCCGGCATACACCAGCGGCAGTTCGACGTTGCTTTGCACGGTCGAGCGCGCCAACAGGTTGAAGGTCTGGAAGACGAAGCCGATGCGGCGGTTACGGACTTCCGCGAGCTTGCGATCGCTCATGTGGCTGACGTCCGCTCCCTCCAACAGGTAGCGACCGGAACTCGGTGTGTCGAGGCAGCCGATGATGTTCATCAGCGTGGACTTGCCCGAGCCAGAGGGGCCCATGATCGCCACATACTCGTTGCGCTGGATGGCCAGCGACACGCCACGCAGCGCATGCACCGGCTGGTCACCCATCACGTAGGTCTTGGTGACCCCGGTCAGTTCGAGTACTGCTTGGGATGAATCCATGGCTTCCCAGTCCTGAGGCCCGGCGAGGATATCACTCCGGGCGCGGGCCTCGCTCGCCGGGCAACGGCCCCAGACCATAGGGTTCGACCAGTTTCCAGACGTGCGCCGGCACCATCGCATACATCCGCCTCGGCAGCGCGCGGCGCAGGTGGAGCACGGTCTCGATGGCCTTCATCTCGACGCGGGAGCGGGCGAACTCCAGGCCGCGTGGGCCCACCCGGGGCATCAGCCAGCTCACCAGGGGTCGTAACCAGGCAGGCAGGCGGCGCAGCGGCAGGCCGCCTGCAGCGCGCTCGGTGTTGGCCAGAAAGCCACGGACCGGACCCTGCCTGCGCCCTGCACTGCCTGGCTGCTCAAGGGAGACCTCTGCCGAGAGCAGGGACAGCAACTCCTCGCCGCGGGCGTTGCGCACCAGCAGCCACTGCCGGCCCTCGCCCCCCATGTAACCCACGGTCAGGTCAGCCAGCACGTTGGTGTAGTCCACGCAGGTCCTGCAGGTCAGGGGGAAGAAGTCGGGCGGCAGTTGCGAAATGGGCAACTGCAGGAAGGGAATCTCGCGGCGCCGGCCGTCGTCGAAGCGCAACTCCACGTGATAGTCGGCACGAAACTCGAGATAGGAGATGCTTGCCGGATGCTCGTCCAGCAGCGCCAGGAAGCGATGGAAGTTCTCGGTGGTGGTGTTGTCCGAGCAGGGCGTACCGATGACATACAGCCGCTCGAGGCCGAGTTCGCGCTCGATGGCCCTCAAGGCATAGACCTGGCAGGGGATACCGATGATGGCAAGCCTGCGGTAACCCAGTGCGCGGGCCGGCTCGAGCAGGGCCAGGAGCGGCGCATAACCCATGCGCATGCCTCGACAGCCGGCCATGGCCGCCGGGTCGGTGACGATCACGGGGCGGGGTTTCCAGCGATCCTGGGGATCGGGCGCCACCGCAAGCACCGCGTCAACCGCACCCGTCTCCAGCAGCCGCTCCCCGAGCCGGCTAGCAATGCCCGTCCACTGGGCCCCTGGCGAGGGCGGCACCAGCGCTGCCCGCAGCATGCGTCGAAAGGGGCCGAAGTGCAGCTCGTCCGGTCGCGAGGGATCACGCGCCCTGCCATGCACTGCGATCTCCAGGGCAGGGTAGTCCGGCTTGATGAACTGGCAGGCGCGACCACAGCGTTGATGATCAAGGGTGCGCGACAGTCCGCAGTCGGTGCAGAGGTCGCGGGCTCGCGCCGAGCGCAGGTCGGGGGAGATCACGCCGACCACGCCCGGTCCGTCAGGCACTGTGAACCAGACGGCTCAGGGATACGCGTCGCAATCACCGCTCCCGGAGTAAACGAGGCTGGAGGCAATCGCCGTGACGCAAGCCGAAAACGGCGCCTCACTACCGCTACTGCTCTGTGCCTGCGCCGAACCGTCGGAGCCGGTGGTGACCTGCACGCTCTCGTTGTAGCTACCAGTGAACTGCACCGTCACCTGGGCACCCGCCACCGGATCACCGAGGTTGTCCCGGAGCGAGACATCCGCCGTGGCCTTCACCCGCTTGCGGCCCGTGATGCCGGCAGTGATGGCGTCGACGACCACGAAGGTCGGGCCGCCGCCACCCCCAACGACGGTGTGTTCATTCGCATACAGGCGTATCCAGTCGATCTTGTACTCGGCCGGCAGGGGCGCAGTGATGCCACTGGCACTGGTGATGCCCGGGTAGTAACCCCCGACCGCCAGGTTCAGGATGATGAAGTGCGGCAACTGGAATTCCTCGCAGCCGCAAGCCGGATTGGCGATGTCCATGCGCCAGATCCACTGCCCGTCTACCCGGGTTTCCACGAAATCCGGCGTCCACTCGATGCTGAACTCGTGCCAGCCGCCATCGAGGTCTACCGGGGCGTCCGCAAACCGGCCATATCCCGCGTAACTGCCGTTGAAATCCCAGTGCGCCGCCGAGCCCACCCTGCGGTTCGCCACGCCGCCGCTGATGGCCTCGCGGTGCCCCATTTCCATGATGTCGAGCTCGCCACTGGCCGGCCAGCCCACCGTCGGGAAGTTATTGCCCAGCAGCCAAAAGGCGGGCCACAGTCCATTGGCCAGATCGGGCACCTGGATACTGGCCTT
>JAUMBX010000177.1:0-2198 GCA_032119515.1 Steroidobacteraceae bacterium
GGACCTCCAGTTGGGCCAGCACGTCCAGGACCGGCTTGACGTAGATACGGGTCGGGGCCATCAGCAGGTCGAGCAGCGGGGCTCCGCCAACCTCGGTGCGCTCATCGGCGCCGCTGCGCTCGAGCAAGAGGCGGATCAGCGAGAAGCCGTTCGAGTGCGGACCCGAGGCGGCGAGGCCAATGACCACGTCGCCCTCCCGGGTGCGGCTGCCATCCAGCAAGCGGTCTTTCTCCACGATCCCGACGCAAAAACCCGCCAGATCATAGTCGCCGCTGCCGTACATCCCGGGCATCTCTGCCGTTTCGCCGCCTACCAGGGCGCATCCGGCCTGGTGACAGCCCTCGGCGATGCCGACAATCACCCGCTCTGCAACCGACAGCTCCAGCTTGCCCGTGGCGTAGTAGTCGAGAAAAAACAGGGGCTCAGCACCCTGCACCAGCACGTCGTTGGCACACATGGCGACCAGGTCGATCCCCACGCCGTCGTGGCGCCCCGTGTCGATGGCCAGCCTCAACTTGGTACCGACCCCGTCGGTCCCAGAGACCAGCACCGGGTGCCGCCAGCGGCCGGGCGGCAGTTCGAACAGTGCCCCGAAGCCACCCAGCCCACCGAGTACCTCGGGACGCAGGGTGCGGCGGACCGCCGGCTTGATCCGCTCGACCAGTTCATCGCCCGCTTCGATGTCCACGCCGGCGTCGCGGTAGGTAAGGGGTGTGCGCTCGGTCATGGAGGCCCTGTCCGGTCAGAGACGAAAATGTCGGGTACTATTGTAGCCGTTCATCACAGCGACGCCCCCTGCCCGCGCATGTCACCCTATCCCGATTTCCCGCCTGCGCAGCCTGCCGCCCTCCGGCTGTTCGTCGCCGGCCTCATGCTCTGGCGGTGCCGGTCGATATCTTCGAGGTGGAGGTCGAGGCGCCTGCGGCCGACGAGGCGGCCTTTGCGGCCGGCATGCAGCAGGTGATCACCCGGATCACGGGTTCGAGGACCTACGCCGAGAATCCCTCCCTGGCGGCCCTGCTGGAACAACCCTCGCGCAGCGTCATGTCCTATCGCCGCCTCGACCGGCGGCGGCTGCTCATCCGTTACGACCAGAGCGCCGTCGAGTCGGCAATCGACCAGGCCGGACTGCCCTACTGGGGCGGGGAGCGGCCGTTGACGATGGTCTGGCTGCTGGCGCCGACCCGTGGCGGTACTCTGGCCCTGGCGGCTGACGAGGAGGGGTCTGGCATTCGTGAATCAACGGAGCGAGTGGCCAGCGAGCGCGGATTGCCGTTGGTCTGGCCGTCTGCACTGTGGGGGGATTCGGGGGAATCCGCCGCCGAGGCCGCGTGGGCCGGTGATCTCGATACGCTATCCGGCTTTGCCGATGCGCGGGGGGCCGATGCCATCCTGGTCGGCCGTCCGGAGGGCGATGACTGGTCGAGTGGCATCTACCGCTGGACTTATCGGGGACCGGCCGGGTCCGGTTCCTTCGACGGCGACTTGCGCGCAGGTCCGGAACAGTTTGCCGATGCGCTGGCCTCGCAGCTGGCCTCGGTGGCGGCGGGTGCCCGGGAGCAGGTCGAGATCGTCGTGGAAGGCGTCACCACGGCGGCGAGGCATGCCCGCCTGCTCGAGTTGCTCGGTGCCATGGCGGGTGTCGATCAGGTGCAGTTGCGCCAGGCCGATCCCGATTCGGTGACGCTGCTCGTCTCGGTCAGGGGAGGGTTGGCGAGCATCAGGACCCAGCTGTCGGGCAGCGGCCTCGGTCAGGTTCCGCAGCGGGCCAGTCATCACTTCATCCTGCGCCCGTGAAGCTCTCCAGCCTGCCCAACCTCATCTGCGTCCTGCGGATCCTGCTGGTGGCGCCGATCCTGTGGACTCTCGCCCAGGCCCTATATGGCTGGACGCTCCTGCTCTTCATCGTGGCGGCCCTGTCGGACGGGCTGGATGGCCTGCTGGCCAAGCGCTTCGGCTGGGCCAGCGAACTTGGCAAGTTCCTCGATCCGCTGGCCGACAAGTTGCTGCTGGTGGCGGTGTACGTGAGCCTGGCGGTACTCGGCCTGGCGCCGGCCTGGCTGGCCGCGACGGTGGTCCTGAGGGATCTCGTGATCGGTGCCGGCGCGGCCATTTTCCGCATCCGTTTCGGTCCCTTGAACGGGCGCCCCACCGTGATCAGCAAGGTGAACACGGTGTGCCAGCTCGCCTACGTGGTC
>JAUMBX010000178.1:0-2591 GCA_032119515.1 Steroidobacteraceae bacterium
CAGCGGAGCATCTCCGGATCTAACATCCCCGACAGCCACGCGCCCAGCCAGCCCGCCAGGGCGTGGTTGGCGAGGGTGGCCACCAGGATGCCCAGCGTAATCGGCAGGGGGCGGCGGTAGCGGGCCGCCAGGGCCAGCGCCAGCAACTGGGTCTTGTCGCCGATCTCGGCCAGCGCCACGCCAACCGTGGAAACCAGCAGAGCCTGGAGCGGGTCAGTCATTGTGGCGCGAGCTGCAGGTAGCGGGCAGTTTGAGCCGTCACTCCCGGCCGGGGCCCGACGATCAGCAAGCCATCCTCGCCGCCGTCGCCATCCGTATCGGCGAACACGAGCAACAGGGAAGGCGGTGTTTCACCCACCCCCGCTTGGGTCACGAGTCCAGCCAGGGCCTCGTCGAGGGAGGCCGCAAAACGCTCGGGGACCGCAGCGTCTCCCGGCAGGATCCGTAACTCCTCCCGCCACCGGGCCGCTTCTGCCTGCAAGACCTCAGGGCTCAGCGGAGGCTTGGCGCCGGGGCCCCGGAGGCTCACCATGACGGCAGCCTCTGTCTGCAGCGTAGCGGAGGCGCCCTGAACCGTGCCGCCTGCCAACTCGGCCAGGACCCGACGGCCCCCCTCCCCCGCATCAAAGCGCAGGAACGCCAGCGGACCCTCGCGCGTCTCTGGCGCCTCGGCGGCCAGCGCCCGGGCCCGTTGGTTGGCGATGCTCCAGCGCAGGGGATCGGCCACCGGTGTCAGGCTAAGCAGCAGGATCGCGAGCGTGACCAGGATCAGCCCAAGGTTCACCCGCCTCAACTCACCCATCCAGGGTCCACGCCGCAGGCTCGCATAACCGTATCCGACCGAGGACAGCACGGCCATGCCAGCAAGGGCCAGGCCCCAGAACCTCGGCGGAGTGAGGCCGAAGGCTGTGCTGCGCACCATCAGTGAATACAGCGCCGTAACCGCGACGATGAACATCAGGGGCGGAGCCAGGCGCAGGGCCTGGGCCAGCCATCGGCCATAGCCCGGCTCCGACTCCCCGTCCCTGAACGCTGCGTTGAGCAGCAGCACCAGCGCCCCCACCAGGCACAACAACCACTGGCTGTCCATCACCCGCTCGCCGCTGGCGAGCAAGGTCGGCAGCCTCGGGACCAGGGCCGCCACGAAGGCCACCAGGATCACCAAGGCCAGCGGGGCCAGCCACTTGAGGAGACCCAGCACCTGATCGAGCAGGCCATCCATGAGGCGGTCGCTGCCTGCCACGAGACGGACGGCCGTGGCAAACACCACGCAGGTGGCCGGGTAGACGAATCCCGGACGGGTGAACAGATCGCGGAACCACTCGATGCCCAAGGTCAGGAACAGGGCACTCCAGAGGCCGATCAGGCCCCAGAACAGCAGGGTGACCGCCGCAGATTCCAGCAGCGTCAGATAGCTGCGCGAGGCGCCACGAAACAGGGCGGCATAACCCGGCGGCCAATGCCCGCCCTCCAGCGAGGCCCGTAACAGCGGCACGGCCAGCAGCCAGGCTGCCGCGAGCGGCAGCAGGTAACCCAGCACCACGACTTCATCGGGCTCGACACCCGTGCCCGGCACAGGCAATTCGCCGAGCAGGGCATGCGAGCTGAAGAGCAGGAATCCCACCATGGCGCCAACCACCCACCGCAGAACTCGTCGCGTACGGTGTTCCCAGAGGACCATCAGCGTGGGCGGCAGCAGCAACACGATCAGGTAGAAAGCAGGCCACCAGCCTGGGCCCGAGGCGGGCCAGGATTCCTGGACCACGGAACGGTGCAGTCCCCACAGCAGCAGGCCCTGGGCGAGGCCCAGCAGCAGGGCCGATGGCGCGACGGTCATGGCTTCAGGGTCTCGACGACCAGCAGGCCTCGCAGTTCCCCCAGCCGGAATCCTGTAGCCCGATCCTCCGGATAATGCGCGCCGACGGCTTCGGAGACGGCCGGTGCGAGGGTTTCCCCGTGGCAGGCCAGGCACACGGCCTCGACGGGTATGGCGCGGGAATAGCGGAGACGACCGTCGGGGGTGGAGGAGAGGTCCGAGAGATTGGCTGGGTCGGCACCCTCGGCCATCTGCCGGGAGAAGTCCTCCATCAGCTGCTGGTCCATGGGGTCGGCCACGTTACCAGGATTGCGGAGGCGCACTCCGGTCCGTCTGACGAGCAGGCCCCGTTCCGCACCGACCTCCGTGGCAATGGTCGGGGCCTGCTGATGACAGACCTCGATGGCCGCGACAGGCCCGCCTGCTCTCATCGCCGACTGCAGGGCGGTGCGCAATCGGCCAGAGAACTCCGCAGCAGCCTCGACCATCCCTGCATGCCCGGTATCGGGCTCGGCGAACGTGACGGCCGGGGCACAGAGCAGGATGCCGAGCAGAGCCACGGATCCCGGGCGTAATCGGCACCTCGACTCTGCAGGGGGGGTAAACAAAATGTTGAGGATCTCTGACTGGGGCATTAAGTCCGAAAACAACATACCCACCGTCAAACAGGCCGTCAACGACTGCCGGAAGAGCGCCGTTACAGGGCCAGCCCACTCGGCCGGAGGCGGCTACTTGCTTGTTACCAACAAGGAATCTAGTATCTTTTCGGGCGCTC
>JAUMBX010000179.1:0-2009 GCA_032119515.1 Steroidobacteraceae bacterium
CATGCCCTCCAGTCTAGCAACGGGAACACCTCGGGCGGGGAAAGGCTCGCGCGGTTCGCCCCATCCAGATTGGGCTAACGGTTGCTGTTGTCCACCACCGTGTTGTCGTTCAGGTGGCGCAGCGAGGGGATCATCTGGAAGACCGGATTGTCCCTTTCGATCTCATGCGAGGTGAACAGGATCCTCAGGCCCCGGCATTCGGTCAAGGGTTGGATATCCGTGACTGGCGCCAGGAAGCAGTTCAAAAAATACAGGGATTCCATGCCCCGCAGGGGCTCCAGCGAGGAGATCCGCGTCCGCTGCATCTCGAGGATCTTCAGCTTCTTGCCGCGCACCGGTTCCAGGCTGGCGATCGGCGTGTCGTGGCACCGCAGGTCGGTCATGGGCATGTCGCGGATGGGTTCCAGGTCGGTGACACCACAGTTGCTGCACCGCAGCGCCCACATCGGCATGCCCCTGAGCGGCTCGAGGGATGTGACGCCGCAAAAACCGAAACCGATCACCTGGATCGGGCAACCCGCGAGCGGACCCAGGTCATCCACCGCGGTGCGCCACAGGTCCAGGGTTTCCAGCGGCATCCCGCGCAGGGGGCCGAGGTCCCGCAACCTGGCGTTGTACTTGCACACCAGTGTCTTGATCCCCATCCCGCGGATCGGTGTCAGGTCCTCCAGGATGCCGTTGCCGACCACGCCGAATGTTCCGGTCATCTCGAGGTGGCGCAGGTGCTCCAGGGCCGACAACGGCGCAATGTCGGACACCTGGTCGGTACAGAAGGTCACCTTGGCCAGCTTCCCATCCACCAGTTCCCCGCCGACCTGGCCGTCAAACCCGGGATTCAGCACCCTCAGCGCCCGGGCCAGTTCCCTCGACTGTTCCTCGGCCGGCAGCGCGCGGAAGGATTCCGCCCACGTTGCGTCCAGTGCCGGTTTCCCCGGTGCCGCCGCAGGCCGCAACCCGGTAAACCGGCCCCACAGGCCCGGTGCGGTGAAGCCCAATGCCAGCACGCCAAGCAACAACCCTGCGGTCGCCAACCGGCGCCTCCCGCGGCCCCCCTGCAAAAGGCGGCGGATCGCCTCGGCCATTTCCCCGGCGGTTTGGAACGGCGCGTGGCCGGCAAGTCCCAGGGCGCGTGAACAGACCGCACGGATCGGTCCTGGCAGGGAGGGGTCGATCTCCAGCGCCCCGGCAACGATCTGGTCCCGCAGGGCGACGGGATCCTTGCCGCTCGCCTCTCGGTAAGGGAGTTTCCCGGTGAGCAACTCATGGAGTGTCACCCCCAGCGCGTGGATGTCCGATCGCGGGGTGGCTGCCTGGCCCTTCACCTGGCCGGGCGACATGTAGCGCAGCGTCCCCGTGATCGAACCGGGCGCCGGCGCATCCCCCCGGGCGGACAGGGAATGGGAGATGCCGAAATCCGCCAGCAGCGCCCGGCCGTGGTGATCGAGCAGGATGTTCGCCGGCTTGATGTCGCGGTGGATCACCCCCAAGCGATGGGCGTAATCAAGCCCCTCGGCCACCTCGACCATCCACCCGAGGATGCGTTCCCGCGCATAGGCCCCCTTGGGAAGATCAGCCAGGCTTCCCCCCTCCACCAGCTCGGCGACAATGAAGCGGGTTTCACCATCCCGACCGACATCATGGACCGGCACGATCCCCGGATGCTTGAGCGCGGCGACCCGCCGGGCCTCGGCGAGCATGGCCTCGTCAGCCTTTTCACCAGCGGCCCGGGGCAGCTTGAGGGCGACCGGGCGGCCCAACTCGATGTCCCAGGCGCGCCAAACCTGGCCATGGCCTCCCTGGCCCAGCAATTTCTCCAGGAGGTAGCGGCCAGCCAAAACTTTTTCCGGCGCCACCGTGACCGATCCGGAGGCCAGATCCGCAGGGGGCTGGGAATCCAACGGCCTATTGAGCCACCGGGTGGCCCGCAAGGCAGCCAGTTTGCGCGTGAACTCCACCAGCAGGTGCGGATGGTGACGGCACAGCTCCACGGGCGACGGCTCCCCGCCCGC
>JAUMBX010000180.1:0-8447 GCA_032119515.1 Steroidobacteraceae bacterium
ATGCGCTCGATGGCGTCGGTGTAATCGCCCAGCCGGCCCAGCGGGATGACCACGTCCTCGTTGATCTTGAACGCGTTGGTGTGGCGCGAGATGGCCGCGGTCTTGGCCCGGTCGGCCCAGAAGCGCTTGCGCGCCTCGGGGCTCGCCGCCACGAAGCCCTCACCGCCGCGGGCGTTGGCGATGCGGATGACCTCGGAGGTGGCGCGGGCCACGGCGGCATCGTCCTCGCCGACGAGGTCTCCGATCAGGACCATCTTCGGCAGCCCGCCGCGCCGTGACTTTGGCGCGTAGCCCACGGCCTTCAGATAGCGCTCGTCGAGGTGCTCGAGGCCCGCGAGCAGGGTGCCGGAGGCCTTGCCACGACTGTCGAGGTAGTCCTTCACTTCCACGATGGCCGGGATGGCCTCGCGGGCCTGCCCGTAGAACTCGAGACACACGGTACGGGCATGGGGCGGCATGCGGTGCAGGATCCAGCGGGCGGCGGTGATCAGCCCGTCGCAGCCCTCCTTCTGGACGCCCGGCAAGCCGCCCAGGAACTTGTCCGTGACGTCCTTGCCGAGACCGGCCTTGCGGAACCGGCTGCCGGGGATGTCGAGCCGCTCGGTCCGGAGGACCCGGGCCACGTCGGCTGCCTGCCGGCCGTCCTTCCAGGTGAGCTGGAACGAGGCCAGCTCCACCTCGTGGATCTTGCCGAGGTTGTGGCCGAGGCGCTCCACCTCCAGCCAGTTCCCCTCGGGATCGACCATGCGCCACCAGGCGAGGTTGTCCACGGCCGTGCCCCACAACACGGCCTTCTTGCCACCGGCATTGACCGCCACGTTGCCGCCGATGCAGGAGGCGTCGGCCGAGGTGGGATCCACCGCGAAGACCACCCCGGCGGCCTGGGCGGCATCCGACACCCGGCGGGTGACCACCCCGGCCCCGCTGAAAATCGTCGGCACTTCCCCGGCGACACCGGGAAGT
Organism: Steroidobacteraceae bacterium; assembly: GCA_032119515.1. Taxonomy (GTDB): domain Bacteria; phylum Pseudomonadota; class Gammaproteobacteria; order Steroidobacterales; family Steroidobacteraceae; genus SG8-30. The sequence goes on from JAUMBX010000180.1 coordinate 964, forward strand.
GCACGCCGTTCCACGGCGCCCAGCTGCTCGAGTTTTTCCGTGTTGATGACCGCCGAGAGTGGTGTGAGGGGGATGGCGCCGCCCGTGTAGCCGGTACCGCCGCCGCGCGGGATGATGGTCAGCCCCAGCTCGATGCAGGCCCTGACCAGGCCCGGCAGTTCATCTTCCTGGTCCGGGCAGACGACCACGAACGGGTATTCGACTCGCCAGTCGGTGGCATCCGTGACGTGCGAGACCCGCGCGAAGGCGTCGAAGCGCAGGTTGTCGGCCCGCGTATGGCGGCCCAGCACTCGCCGCGCCTTGCCGCGCAGCCTGGCCAGCGTGTCCAGGTCGTCCTCGAAGGCCCCGACCGCGCCGCGGGCTTTCTCCAGCAGGGCCGCCACGCGGGCGTCGGACTCGGTGGAGGCCGGCTCCCGGCGGCGGTTGATGTCGGAGAGCCGGTGCTCCATGGCTTCCACCAGCGCCCGCCGGCGCCGGCGGTTGTCCAGCAGGTCGTCCTGCAGGTAGGGATTGCGCCGGACCACCCAGATGTCGCCGAGCACTTCGTAGAGCATGCGGGCCGAACGCCCGGTGCGGCGCTCGCCTCGCAGGCCCTGGATCAGCTCCCAGGCTTCCTCGCCCAGCAGGCGTGACACCACCTCGCGGTCGGACAGCGAGGTGTAGTTGTAGGGAATCTCACGCAGCCGTGGCGGCGGGCTCTCCTCGACGGGCGGCGTGTACTCGACCAGGGGCAGCGGCAGGGTGGCGTTCATGCCCGTGATATTCTACGCGTTCCGGGAGGAGTTTCGTGGCCACTCAGTCCAGTACAAGGATCATGGCGGTGTTCTGCGATTTCGAGAACGTCGCCCTCGGCGTCCGCGACGCCAACTATGCCGCCTTCGACATCGGCAAGGTGCTCGAGCGCCTGCTGCTGAAGGGCAACATCGTGGTCAAGAAGGCCTATTGCGACTGGCAGCGCTACAAGGAGTTCAAGGCCGGCATGCACGAGGCCGCCTTCGAACTCATCGACATCCCCCACGTCCGGCAGTCCGGCAAGAACTCGGCGGACATCCGCATGGTGGTTGACGCCCTGGACCTCTGCTACACCAAGGCGCATGTGGACACCTTCGTGATCATCAGCGGAGACTCCGATTTCTCGCCGCTGGTCAGCAAGCTGAGGGAGAACAACAAGACGGTGGTTGGGGTCGGTGTGAAGAACTCCTCCTCCGACCTGCTGATCGCCAACTGCGACGAATTCATCTACTACGACGACCTGGCCCGGCAGGCCGAACAGGCAAGCGGCGGACGCCGCCGCAGTCGGGGCACCCGCGCGGCGCCACGCCCGGAATCCAGCCCGGAGGAATCGCGCAAGCAGGAGGCCTTCGACCTCGCCATCGAGACCATCGAGGCACTGATGGAGGACCGCGACCCGGGCGAGAAGATCTGGGGCTCGATGGTCAAGCAGGCGCTGAAGCGCCGCAAGCCGGGGTTCAACGAGACCTACCACGGCTTCAAGACCTTCGGGAAACTCCTCGAGGAAGCCCGGGACCGCAAGCTGCTCGCCCTCGAGCACGACGCGAAATCCGGGGGCTATATCATCACCGGGGTGACCGGTCGGGAGGGTTGAGACTTGCGTAGCGTCATTCGCCTGGTGTGTCTGGCCGGCCTGGTGGCCGCCTGTTCTTCCGCCACGCCGGCCTCGGTGCCGGCCGACCGCGTGCTGGCTTCCGAGGCTGGCAAGCTGGCGGTCAGCACGGTCGCAGAGGGCCTGGAACACCCGTGGGGCCTGGCCTTCCTGGCGGATGGCAGGGCGCTGGTCACCGAGCGGCCGGGGCGCCTCCGGCTGGTGAATGGCGACGGTCAACTGTCTCGGCCGCTCGCCGGGGTGCCCGCGGTCAGGGCCGTTGGCCAGGGCGGCCTGCTGGACGTGGCGCTCGATCCGGCTTTCGCCGAGAACCGGCTGGTCTATCTCAGTTACTCCGAGCCCGGCGAGGGCGACAACTCGGGCACTGCGGTGGCGCGTGCCCGACTGGAGGGCGAATCGCTGCAGGGGCTGGAGGTCATTTTCCGCCAACGCAACCCGGTGGATACCAAACACCATTACGGCTCGCGCCTGGTCTTCAGTCGGGACGGGCACCTGTTCGTGACGCTGGGCGATCGGGGTTCCCAGCGCGACGGTGCGCAGGGCCTGGATACCCATTTCGGCAAGATCGTGCGGATCCGGCCGGACGGCGGCGTGCCGGAAGACAACCCTTACCTGGGACGTGAGGGCGCCCTGCCGGAAACCTACTCGCTGGGGCATCGCAACGTGCAGGGCGCAGACCTGCACCCCGTGACCGGCGAGCTGTGGGGCGCCGACTTCGGGCCACGTGGAGGGGACGAGGTGAACCGTATCCGGGCAGGCCTCAACTACGGCTGGCCGGTCATCACCTACGGCCGTGAATACTACGGCCCAAGTATCGGCGAGGGCACGGAGAAGGCCGGCATGGAACAGCCGGTGCATCATTGGGTGCCCTCGGTGTCGCCCTCCGGCATTGCCTTCTACTCCGGCGACTTGATCGCGGCCTGGAAGGGGAACCTGCTGCTGGCAACCCTTTCGGGCCAGGCACTCATCCGCCTGCAGATGTCCGACGACCACCGCGTGCTCGGCGAGGAGAGGATCGACCTCAAGGAGCGGCTCCGGCACGTGCGGCAGGGTCCGGATGGCGCCGTCTACCTGCTGACCGACTCCGGCGCAGCCAGCCGGATCCTGCGCCTGGCGCCGGCCGGCTGATCGTTCGGCCGCGCGGGACCGTGGACCGGACCGAACGCTTCTACCGGATCCGCAGCCGCCTGCTCGAGCGTGGTTCGCTGACCCGGCGGGAGATCGAGCAGGAACTGGAAGTGTCCCATTCGACCTTCAAGCGCGATATCGAATACCTGCGTGATCGGCTCAACGTGCCCATCACGTGGTCTGCCGAGCAGCAGGCCTATGTTCTCGAGCCGGGCGCCGACGTGGCGGAGTTGCCCGGCGTCTGGTTCAGTCCGGCGGAGATTTATGCGCTGCTGGAGATCGAGCACCTGCTCGGGCAGCTCGGGACCGGGCTGCTTTCGCGACAGCTCGAACCCCTGCGGGAGCGCCTGGCCGGCCTGCTGGAGGGGGGCGACCAGGGTCACCGGGAAATCCGCAATCGCATCAAGCTGCTGCCAATGGGGACGCGGCCGGTCGATCGCGAGGTCTTCGAGGCGCTCTCCTTTGCGCTGCTGAACCGGCGGCGGCTGCGGATCAGTCACCTTCGGCGCCAGACGGGCGAGGAGACCGAGCGAGTGGTCTCGCCCCAGCGCCTGGTCCACTATCGCTACAACTGGTATCTCGACGCCTGGTGCCATACGCGGGATGACCTGCGCACCTTCGCGGTCGATGCGATCGGCCGGGCCACCGTGCTGGAGCAGTCTGCGCGCGAGGTCAACCCGCTGCAGCTGGATGCCGTGCTGCGGGCCGGTTACGGCATCTTCGCCGGCGAGCGGGTGAAGCTGGCCCGGTTGCGCTTCTCGCCGGCGCGCGCGCGCTGGGTGGCGAGCGAGACCTGGCACTCCGGCCAGCGGGGTGCCTTCGAGGCTGACGGGCACTACCTGCTGGAGGTGCCCTACAGCGAGGAACCCGAGCTGGTCATGGACATCCTGCGTCACGGTCCGGAGGTGGAAGTGTTGGGCCCGGCGACCTTGAGAAACCGGGTAGCCGGGGAGTTACGCAGGGCCGCCGGAGTCTATGAGCCGGCCCGGCAGGACTGACCGCTCGCGCCGCCGGGCGATCGCCTGGCTGGCCGCGACGGTGCCGCTGGCTGGCTGCGGCCCGGTGGGCCGCTGGTTGAGCGAGCCCCCCGAGTGGTTTCATCGCAGCGCCGGGCGGCCACCCCTGGTGTTCGTGCATGGCGCCTTCGGCGCCCGCCTGCGCCGCCGCCGGGATGGGCGTGAGGTGTGGCCGGTGGGTACCGCCGAACTGCTGCTGGACGATTACGACCAGCTGGCGCTGCCACTCGATCCCGCAACCGGCGAGGCGCTGGACGACGGTGTCGTAGCGGCCGGCCTGTTCGATGCCCTCGGTACCGTCGATTTCTACGGACCGTTGGTGGGGATGCTGCAGGAGGCCGGGGGGTACCGGCTGGCCAAGGCGGGGCAGCCCCCCTCGATCGACCCACCCGCGATGCATCTTTTCCTCTACGACTGGCGTCGCGACCTGGCCGCGGCCGCGCAGGAGCTGGCCCGTTTCATCGAAGGCGTGATTGAGGCCTCCGGCCTGCCGGATCAGCGCGTCGACCTCGTGGTGCATTCCAGTGGCGGGACCCTGGCCCGCTATTACCTCCTGCATGGCGCCCGCAGCCTGGAATCAGCCACTCGCTCGGCCCCCGATTTTTCCGGTGCCGCGCGGGTCGAGAGGGTGGTGGCGATCGGCGTGCCCGAGCTCGGGCTGGCCCGCGGCTTCCAGGCGCTGGTGGACGGCGAGCCGCTGGGGCTTGGAACGGTCGCTCCCGAGACCCTGATGACTGCCGAAAGTCCCTACCAGCTACTGCCCCATGGCGACGATGCCTGGCTGCTGGACGAGCAGGGCAGGACGTTATCCGCCGACAGCTGCGACCCTGAACTGTGGCGTGAGTTCGGGCTGGGGATCTTCAATGAAGGGATTCGGGCCCGCGTTCGCGCCACTGCCGGTGGGCGTGCTGCGGGCCATGATCGGGTCGCACTGCTCGAGCAGGCCTTCCTCGACCGCCTCCAGAGGGCGCGCCAGTTCCGCCAGGCGATTCGTGCAGCCCCCCTGCCTGCCGAACTCGGCTACTACACGATCGGTGGGGCGTGCCGTCCGACCCTGGCGCGCCTGGTGCTGGAGCGGGTGGCAGGGCAATGGCACGCCAGGGCCAAGCCCGACAGCCTGCGCTGGCGGCAACCCGGACTCGACTATGTACGGCTGATGCTGGAGCCGGGCGATGGCACAGTGACCCGCGCCAGCGCGTCAGGCCTGCCGGCATGGTCGCTGGCGGCCGGCCCCGTTGTGCTCACCAGAGGCCCGCGCGAGTCGACCTTCGTCTGCGCGTCCCACAACCAGCTGGTCGGCGACCTCGATGGCCAGCGGGCACTCCTGCGCGCTCTCGACCGTCCGTCTTAATCCTCAGGCAACTGGGAAACGGTCACCCTCACCCGGGTTCCGGGCTTTTCCTGCAGGATCTCCAGCTGGCCCTGCATGGCGCTCACTCGATGGCGCATGCTCAGGAGCCCGAAGCCAGGTTTGTCCAGAGACTTGGCGCTAATCCCCGTGCCGTTGTCCCGGATCTCCAACTGCACCTTTTCGGGGGTGGCAGACAGTCGGAGCACGACCGAGCTCGGCGCAGCGTGGCGGAGTGCGTTGTTCATCGCCTCCTGGGCCACCCGGTACAGATCGCTGCAGGTTTGCGGTGAGAGCCGAATCAAGTCTGGCGCATCCGGCTCGAGCAAGGCCGACTCCAGGCCCGTGGTACGCACCTGCTCGATCAAGAGGCGCAGGGCAGGCAGCAGACCCTCCGGCCCCTCGTGCACGGGTGACAGCACCTGGGCAATGTGTCGGGTGTCGCGGATCGCCGTCTGGACCAAGCCCGCTACCCGGGCCAGGCGTTCGGCCACTGTGGGTTCAACGGAGCCCAGTTCGGATCGCAGTCCTTCCATCATCAGGGAGATGCCCGTCAGCTGCTGGCCCAGGCCATCGTGCAACTCGCGACCCAGCCGGCGCTGCTCCTGCCGGTTGGCGTCTATCAGCCTCGCCTCCAGCAGCTTGCGCTGGGTGATGTCGCGAATGACACCGAACAATTTCACGGGTTTGCCGTCGATCATTTCCACCCGTGCGCTGTTACGGGTCCAGAGCAGTTCGCCATTGGCGTCGCAGCCCAGCAGCTCCATGTCGTAGCCCTTGCCGGTCCGGCAGGCCTTCTCGAAGGCGCTGACCAAGGCATCGCGGCTGGGGGAGTCGTACATGTAGCGCTGGGTGCCCAACACCGGGGAATAGTTCCTCGGATCCAGCTTGAACACCGCGTAGGTCCCTGGCGACCAGTGGATCATGCTGCTGCCGATGTCGTATTCATAAAAACCGAAGCCCGCGATCTCCTCGCCCATGCGGATCATGAGCTCGCGCTGCGCCCGCTCGCTGACGTCCTCCAGCGTACCGAGAATCCGTGCCGCCGAACCATCCGCGTGCCGGGCGACGCAAGCGCCCTCTACCCGGATCCAGATCAGGCGCCCATCCGGGCGCACCATGCGGCCCTGGAAGGTCATCTTCTCCGAGGCGCCGAGTAGTACCGAGCGGGTGATGGCCAGGATGCGCGGCGCATCCTCAGGGTGGACCCAGCGCAGCAGCGTCTGTGCCTCCAGTGTGCGCCCGGCGGGCTCGGCGATCCAGGCCCGCAGCTTGTCTAAATCCTCCCCATTGTCCTCGTCGAGCCCGGTGATGTCCCGATATCTCTGGTCGCAGAAAAATCGCGTCACGCAGCCGTTGAGGATGGTGCTGTCGAACACACCGAGGCCCGAGGCTGAGAGTGCGAGGTCGAGGCGCAGGCGCTGTTCCCGGAACAACTCTGCCTCGCGATCCTGTTGCTCGAGGTCGATGAGGATGCCGGAGCAGCGGGGGCTGTGTCCGGGCTTGTCTGCTGGAAAGACCTGCGCACGTGCCTCCAGCCATCGCCAGTTGCCCGCCGCGTTGCGCACTCGGTAACGCGTCTTGTAGGCGCCACCGGTGCCATGAAGCATGGCCGCAAAGTCCTGTTGCATCACGGCCAGATCCTCGTGATGCAGCAGGGTCCAGAAATCCGCATCCGAGAGCCCGTGGACCCCCTCCGGCAGGTTCAACAGTTCGGCGCAGCGCTCGTCGAGGTGGGAGTAGCCTTCGTCGAACCACCAGGTCCAGTGACCGATGCCTGCCCCGGCTCCGGCCAGTTCCAGAAGTTCGATCCGGCTCAGTGGGCGACGATCGGTGCTCATCCATTCACCTCCGTCGGCTATCCTAGCGCGGTCTCAGGCAGCCTGCCGTGTATCACGTGACCGACGAATGCCCGCCCTTCACCCTGGAGCTTCAGTTGCCGTGCCCGGCGCAGCCGGCCTGGAGCGCGTTCGTGCATGACTTTGCCGAATGGTGGCCGGTGCAGACCCATTCCCTGTCCCGTGACGGGCAGGCCCGCTGCGTGCTGGAGCCCCGGCCCGGTGGTGCGGTTTGCGAGCTTGCTCCAGGCGGAGAGCGCCATGCCTGGGGTCGGGTGGTGGAGTGCGACGAGGGATTGCACCGGCTCGTGTTCACCTGGCATCCGGGTCGCGAGCCCGATAGCGCGCAGTGGGTGGAGATGGAAATCCACTCGAGCGAAGGCGGCTGCCTGCTCTCCCTGACCCACGGCGGCTGGGAGGCCTTAGGCGAGGTTGCAGCCCTGCTTCGTCAGGAATATCGGCAAGGTTGGCGACAGGTGCTGGAGAGCGCCTTTCAGCCCTGGCTGACCGCCCGTCTGGCTCACTGATCG
>JAUMBX010000181.1:0-2615 GCA_032119515.1 Steroidobacteraceae bacterium
CTCCGGAGACACCTCCAGCACCCTGTCCAGCGCCGACAGGTCCAGACAGAGCGACGGCCGCTCTGGCCCGAGATAGCCGCGGGTATAGGACATCCCGCCCCCGCGGGGGAGCACGGCGACCCCATGCTCTGCACAGGCTCGGATCACCCCCTGGAGGCGCTCGATGTCCGGAGGGCGGGCAACGGCCACTGGAGCAGGCGCGACATCGTGGACGTCCTGACCGAAAAACCGGCGGTCTGCCTCGCCGGTCAGGAGCCCTGTCGGTCCCAGACTATCCCCCAGTTTCTTCAGGAAACCCGAGAGGGGTGGGACCGGCGTGACGGCTGCGTTCATCGGGGCATTATTCGATGACGGATCGAGAACGACAACCCGGGCCGCCAGGTTTGACACCCCCCTGCCTATCAAGTAGCTTTTGGCAGCGCAAAAACCGTCTGCGGCGGTAACCCCGGACAGCAAAAGAGAGGCCTGTATGGTCGGTGACATGAGTGCCTATCGGGCGCTGGCACTGCAGTTGACCTGCCATGCCGTCAACGACTGCCCGGACAAAGCCGCCGCCCGAGCCAGGATGGCCGACAACCTGACCCGGGTGGAACGCGCCATCGGGGGCTCCAAGGCCTTCCTCGGCCAGGACCTCAAGCTGGTGGTCCTGCCGGAATACCTGCTGACCAGTTATCCCCTGGGTGAGCCCATCGAGGCCTGGCGTGAAAAGGCCGCCATGGAGGTCGATGGGCCGGAATACGAGGCGCTTGGCGCCATTGCCCAGCGCCACGGCGTGTTCCTCGCCGTCAACGGGTACGAGTCGGACCGCCACTTCCCCGGGTTCTATTTCCAGGCCAGCGTCTGCCTGGCCCCGTCCGGGGACGTGGTCCTGCGGTATCGCCGGTTGATCTCGATGTTCGCCCCTACTCCGCACGACGTCTGGGACCGCTACCTGGAGGTCTATGGCCTGGAGGGTGTCTTTCCGGTGGCGCAGACCGCCATCGGCCGCCTCGCAGCCATTGCCTCGGAGGAAATCCTCTACCCCGAGGTGGCCCGGACACTCGCCTTGCGGGGGGCGGAGGTTTTTCTGCACAGCTCCAGCGAGGTCGGTTCTCCGCTGTTTACGCCGAAGGACATCGCCAAGCGCGCCCGCGCCGTCGAGAACCTCGCCTACGTCGTGTCGGCCAACACCGCCGGCATCGCCGGTGTGGATATCCCCTTCGGCTCGGCGGATGGACGCTCCAAGGTGGTGGATTATCTCGGTGAGGTGAAGGCCGAGGCCATGACCGGGGAATCGGCCAACGCCTGCGCAGAGATCGACCTTAGCGCGCTGCGCCGTTATCGGCAGCGGCCCGGCATGGGCAACCTGCTGGCCCGTCAGCGGCTCGAGCTGTTCAGCACGACCTATGCCGGGTCTCTGCACCCGGCGAACACGATGCTCGACGAGCGGGGCACTGCGGTGGTCCCGGAGCGCTCCCATTTCCTGTCCGTCCAGAAGGCAGTCATCGAAAGACTGACCCGGGATGGCGTTATCTAGAGGTTGAATGACATGCAAAAGATCATGGTCTGCATCAAGCGGGTGATCGACTACAACGTCCGCGTCCGGGTCAAACCCGACGGCTCTGGCGTCGTCACCGAGGGCGTGAAGATGAGCATCAACCCCTTCGACGAGATTGCCCTGGAGGAAGCGCTGCGCCTGCGTGAGCAGGGTGCGGCCGCTGAGGTCATCGCCGTCAGCCTGGGGCCGGACGAAACGCAGCAGCAGTTGCGCACCGCGCTGGCCATGGGCGCCGATCGTGCCATCCTGGTCCGCCATGACGCGCCGGCCGACCCGGCCACGGCCGCCGAGGCCTTCATGGCGCTGCTCCGCAAGGAGGGCGCCGAACTCGTTCTTTTGGGCAAGCAGGCCATCGATGACGATGCATGCCAGACCGGGCAGCGGCTCGCAGCGCTCTGGGATCGACCGCAGGCGAGTGCCGCTTCGAGAGTCGAGGTCGTCGGCGCGAGCCTAAGGGTGACCCGCGAGGTCGATGCCGGGCTAGAGGTCAACGAGATCGACCTGCCCGGCGTGGTGACGGTGGACCTCAGGCTCAATGAACCCCGCTACGTGAAGCTGCCCGACATCATGAAGGCCAAGAAAAAGCCACTGGAGGTGACCGACCTGGCCGCGCTGGGCGTCGCAGTGGACGAGCCGGTAACGGTACTGAAATGGGAGCCACCGCCGCAAAGAACGAAGGGTGTCATGGTCAAGGACGCGGCGGAGCTGGTCTCTGCCCTCAAGCAGAAGGGGTTGGTCTGATGTCCAGGATAGTGGTGATTGCTGAACACGCGGCGGGCAAGCTCAATCCCTCGACCGCCAAGGTGTTGTCCTGTGCCCGCGCCATCGGTGGCGAGGTCGAGGTCCTGGTGCTGGCTGCCGATGGCGCCAGCGTGGCTGCCCAGTGCGCCGCGCTGGACGGGGTTGCCCGCGTGCTGCAGGTGGACCACCCGGCCAACGGGCATCCGCTGGCCGCGGTGCTGGCCCCCCAGGTCGCCACGCTCGCCGAGGGCGCCAGTCACGTGCTCGGGCCATCCACGACGTTCGGTCGGGACCTGATGCCGCGCGTCGCGGCGCTCTTGAAGGCGCCGCAGGTGTC
>JAUMBX010000182.1:0-915 GCA_032119515.1 Steroidobacteraceae bacterium
GGCCTCGCGGTGCCCCATTTCCATGATGTCGAGCTCGCCACTGGCCGGCCAGCCCACCGTCGGGAAGTTATTGCCCAGCAGCCAAAAGGCGGGCCACAGTCCATTGGCCAGATCGGGCACCTGGATCCTGGCCTTCAGCACCCCGAACTTGAAGTGGAACTTGTCCTGGCTGCGCAGCCTGGCCGAGGTGAATCCCCGCCGGCTTTTGCCCTTCAGGAGCTGCTCGCGCGCCGTGATGACCAGGGCACCGCCCTCCGCACCGGCGACGCCACTAACCACGCGCACGTTGTCCTCGTTGGCGGTGTACTCCTGAAGTTCGCCGTTACCCCATCCGCCGGCACCCAGGTCGTAGGACCAGGTGGACGCGCTGGGAGGTCCGGGAGTGTTGAACTCCTCCGACCAGACGGGCACCTCGGCTGTGGCAACAGACCCTTGCCAAAGCAGCAGCGTGACCAGGCCGATCCGCACGTCAGATGGCAACCGTGCAGCGATAGCCCCTGCTCCGGCACTCTGCCAGCTGCCGGGCTACTTCCCGACCAAATGGTCCGGTCCAGAGATACAACAGAGGACAATCCACCTTACATCCCGCCGGGACACCGTAAACCCGTGCTTCCTGCGTCCGCCGGTCAGACTGCGCCATTGCAGCAGGCGACACAGCCCACCACAACAGCGCGCTTAGAAGTCCCCACTTTGCAATGCCCATGTCACCCCATTTCTTTTCATGATAAAGCAAAGCAACAGGAGCGCGTCCAGTGGCATGATCGATCCTGAGGCTTCAAGGCAATCCTGATGCCATAACAACTGCGCCAAGAGGGAATTGTGCCATGCAAAAATTCAACTGCGGGGTGTGGTGGGGTGTACTGATCTGGGCACTGGCCCTGACCAGCCCGGCCCTTGCAGACGGGGAGTCCGCCA
>JAUMBX010000182.1:925-2112 GCA_032119515.1 Steroidobacteraceae bacterium
TTTCGTGACCGGGATGGAGGCGCAACTGCCCTCCGCGGCAGAACTGCCGGCGCGAGTCCGGGACTATGTTGAGAAGTGCCCAGGCGCCTGCTACGGAGCCACGGTCACCCTGCTGAATGACACCGGCCAGGCCGTGGCCAGCCCTTACTGGTATCGACAAGCCGGTTGGCGATCGATTCGATTCCAGGGAAAACTCGAGTACGCCGACCTGATGTCACCGGACTACCGGATCGATGAACAGGAATGGCTCCGGGCACCGCTCCGGGCAGGCGCTCCGGTCTGGAGCGAACCGTATTTCGATGCCGGCGGAGGTGAGACCTGGATGCGGACGTTGTCCGTACCCGTCAAGGTAGACGGCAAGATCATCGCCGTTGCTACGACGGACCTGAAGGTGCCCGAACCAGCGAGCCGCCAATGAGGCGACCGGCCCTGGCTGTTCTCGCGCTTCTGATCTGCCTGGTCGGGTCGGTGGCGGGTCATGCGGCCAAATTGGCTGGCAAGTTCCGCGGGGATACGTACACGGCGCCAGGCGGACTTTTTACCGCTGAATACCGCTTGCACGGGACCTCGGCTGCGGACCCTTGCTGCCAGCGCAGCATTACCGATGACTACGATCCCTCAACAGGGGTCGGGGTTGTGAGTTTTTCCAACGAGTATGGCGCCATCAACGGCATTGTCTGGGGGCCGGCGCCCTCGGCAGGGGACGCTACGCAGGACCTGCAAGCATGGCTGGAGGTTGTCGTCCTGCCCAGATTGGCCAAGGCCGCACCCACAGCAAGGATCCTCCGGAGCGAAGCGAGGCAGGTTGGAGAGATCAGCGCGCTGCTGGCGATTGCCGACCTGCCGGGTGCCGCAGCCATCGGGGAGTTCGACTTCGCGACCCGTACCGTCAAACCCGGAGACTCGGTCCGCGGGCTACTGATCTTTCGCCGGGGCAATTACTTCTACGCATTGATGAACGAGATGAACCTGAAAGGCTTTTTCGGTCCGGATCGCCACTACGACCCCGCTGCCTGGGATGCATGCCAGCCGGAACTGGAAGCGTTCCTTTCAGTCATACGGTTCGCTCGTTAAGCACAGGAACGCCTATACGTGGATACCGCCAAGCACCGCCTTCCAGCGTCCCGCAACAGGCTCGCCGGACTTATTGAAGGACGGATATTCCAGAACACCATCCTAGCGCTGAT
>JAUMBX010000183.1:0-3119 GCA_032119515.1 Steroidobacteraceae bacterium
TGATGCGCAACATACCGTACTATTTTAGTCCTATTAATGGACAATGGGTAGCGTGATGTATCGCCCGGAAGCCCGGTCAGGCTTTGCTAGAATCGCCGCCCCTTGGAGGAAGCCCGATCGTGGACAGTCCGGCACAGGAAGAACGGATCGTTGAGGTCACCGGCGTGCGCTATGCCGCCGGCGGGCGCAGTATTTTTGAAGGCCTCGATCTCAGCGTCCGGCGGGGCAGCGTCACCGCCGTGATGGGCCCCAGCGGCACCGGCAAGACCACCCTGTTGAGGCTGATTTCGGGCCAGGTCGTTCCCGAGGCCGGGGCGGTACGCGTGTTCGGTCGGGAACTCGGCGGGCTGTCACGCAGTGGCGTCTACGCCCTGCGTCGCCGGATGGGGATGCTGTTCCAGCAGGGTGCGCTGCTGACCGATCTCGACGTCTACGAGAACGTGGCTTTTCCGTTACGGGAGCACGCGCGACTGCCGGAGGCGCTGGTGCGGATGATGGTGCTGACCCGACTGGAGGCAGTGGGCCTGCGCGGTGCCGCGCGCCTGATGCCCTGGGAATTGTCCGGCGGCATGGCCAGGCGGGTGGCGCTCGCCCGGGCCATCGTGATGGATCCGGAGCTCCTGATCTACGACGAGCCCTTCGTGGGCCTCGATCCGATTTCCATGGGCGTGGTGCTGAGGCTGATCCGGGAACTGAACGACACTCTGGGAATCACCAGTATCGTGGTCTCCCACGACGTAGAGGAAATTGCCAAGGTGGCAGACGAGGCCTGGCTGCTGTCCGGCGGCCGGGTGGTCGCCCGCGGCGCGCCCGGCGAACTGCTGACCAGTGAAGATCCCCCCGTCAGGCAGTTCATGCGCGGCCTGGCCGACGGACCGGTGCCCTTCCATTATCCCGCGGCGCCCCTGCGGGACGACCTGTTCGGGGAGGCCTCGTGAGCACGGGTCCGGTGGGGCTGGTTCGGGAGGTCGGGGGCTATGCGCTGTTCTTCGGCCGGCTGGTCGTCGAGGTCCCGCGGGCCCTGTTGCGGCCCGGGCTGGTCATCCAGCAGGTCTACAATGCCGGGGCGCTGTCACTCGTCATCATCATGCTGAGCGGGCTGTTCGTCGGCATGGTCCTCGGCCTGCAGGGCTTCGACCTGTTGCAGCGCTTCGGGTCCGAGGAATCCCTGGGTACGGCCGCCGCGCTGGGCCTGGTCAAGGAGCTGGGTCCGGTGGTCACTGCGTTGCTGTTTGCCGGCCGGGCCGGCACGGCGCTGGCCTCTGAGATCGGTCTCATGCGCGCAACGGACCAGCTCGCCGCCATGGAGATGATGGCCGTCGATCCGGTGCGCAGGGTGGTGGTGCCGCGCTTCCTGGGGGGCGTGATCTCGATGCCGCTGCTGGCCGCCATCTTCAGCATGATCGGCATCTTCGGTGCGCAGCTGGTCGGCGTGCAGATGATGGGCGTGGATCCCGGGCAGTTCTGGTCGCAGATGCGGGGAGCGGTCGAGCAGGCCGACGTGATGGAAGGCGTGATCAAGAGCGTCGTGTTCGGCCTGTCCTGCAGTGCCATCGCAGTGTATGAGGGCTTCCACGCCGCGCCGACGGCCGAGGGTGTGGGCAGGGCAACCACCCGCACCGTGGTGCTGTCCTCGGTCATGGTGCTGTTACTGGATTACATGTTGACTGCGGTCATGCTCTGAGCCGGGCCGCACGGGAGATAAGCATGCGTTCGAACAAGGCAATGGAGATCGGTACCGGGCTGTTCGTACTGCTCGGTTTTGCGGCGCTGTTCTTCCTGGTGACCCAGATCACCAGCCGGGAGGTCGGCTTCGGCGAGCGCAGCTACCGGATAGGGGCTGCCTTTGAGCAGGTGGGTGGGCTCAAGCCGGGAGCGCCAGTCTCGATGTCCGGGGTCACGGTAGGGCGGGTGGAGAGCATCGGCTACGACTTCGACGCCTACCAGGCCGAGGTGGTGCTGCGCATCGAGTCACGTTATGACCGGATACCGGACGACAGCGACGCGGCCATCTACACCGCTGGCCTGCTCGGCGGGCAGTACGTGGGCATCGGCCCGGGCGGTTCGGAAACCTTTTTGCAGGACGGCGATCGAATCGAGTTCACGCAGTCCGCCATCGTGCTCGAGAACCTGATCAGCAAGTTCCTGTTCTCGAAGGCCGAGGAGGCGGGTACGGAGGAAATGGAGTGACCCGCATGAGAGTGTCGTTACCGCTCGTCGCCAGCCTGGCCCTGATGACCGTCATCGCCCGGGCCGAGACGCCTGCCCAGGTGCCGGGTCCGGCGCCGCAGGAGATCATGCAAAAAGCGTCGGCGCGTTTGCTGTCTGCCCTGGAGGCGGACCGCGAGGGTTATCGCAAGGATGTGCGCAAGCTCAATGAGCTGGTCGAGATCGAACTGCTTCCCTATTTCGATACCGAGTACTCGGCGCGGCTGGTACTGGGCAAGCACTGGCGGGACGCCTCACCCTCCCAGCGCAACCGCTTCATCAAGGCCTTCTATCATTCCCTGCTTGGCAAGTACGGCACGGCGGTCGCCGGTTTCACCTCTGACCGCCTGAGGGTGCTGCCCTTTCAGGGCGACCTGGGCAGTGGCAGGGCCACGGTGCGTACCGAGATCCAGCTGAACGACGGCACCCTGATTCCCGTGAATTATTCCCTGCGCGCCACGGCCTCCGGCTGGAAGGCCTGGGACGTCACCATCGAGGGCATTTCCTACGTCAAGAATTTCCGCAACGATATCGGTTCGGAGGTCGGCCAGCGTGGGCTCGATGCGGTCATTACCCGTCTGGAGGCCGAGGCCAGGGCCGGTGGGCTGGGCGGCTGAACATGCAGGCTTCGCTGAGTTCCACGGGCGAGGGGTGCTTCAAGGTCGTGGGTGCCCTGGACCGGCACACCGTGGGCGCCCTGCTCAGGGAGGGTGAGCACTCCTTGCCTGCAGCGGGCGCAGTGGCGGTGGACCTGTCCGGGGTAGGGCAGGTGGATAGCGCTGGCGTTGCCCTGCTGCTGGAGTGGGCCAGGCTGGCCGACCGTCGTGGCCTGCAGTTGACTTACCGCCACGTACCCGAGCGGGCACTGGCGCTGGCCAGGATCGGTAACGCAGAGTCGCTGCTGCCGCGCG
>JAUMBX010000184.1:0-3053 GCA_032119515.1 Steroidobacteraceae bacterium
ACCCCGACCTGGCCCGCTATCTCAAGCCCTTCCACCCCGCAGCCCAGCTCGGCCTCGCCACCGTCGCCCCCGAGGACGTCGCCGCCACCTGGGCCCTCCTCACCGCCCGCGGCGTCGAGCACCGGCAATAGCCCATCCCTTCAGTTCGCCAGGAGGCAGTCCCATGCGCGCCGAGGATTCGGCTGACCGTAGGCGCACTGCGTCGCCCGCCTTCTGGCTCCCCTCCAGGGCATGGTGTATCCTGTCCAACACAACAAAGCCCTGGATGGTGGTCCTGACGCGCCGGGATATCCTGCAGGCGCTGAAAAGCTTCGAGCAAGCCAGGCAAAACGAAGACCAGATCACGCGGATCGGCGTTTCTTTGGCTCGGCCGCCCGCGACGACATGCGCGAAGCCAGTGCCGTCGATGTGATAGTGGAGCTGGGTGTGCCGACCTGTTGGATGGCTGCATTTGCCGGGTGCGGCTTGGGCGGCTCGTTCATCGGCGATCCGTGGCTGTCGCTGTGCCGCGATACCGACTTCAACGGCTACCTGGTGTTATCCGCCAACTGACCCAAAGCCCCGGCTCATCGCCAGGGCTTTCTCTTTCGCCCGGGCCAAATCCCCTCCGGCTCCCGCGGTCCATTGTCCCCCCGGCGCGCTCCGCGGTTCCCTCGCCGCCGCCTGGGCCCGTCGACGCATGCCAGGGGCCGCTCGAGGCGCAACGCACTTTCTGAAGTGCGTTGCGCCTCGAGCGCTGCGCACCGCCACCTTGCCTTCCATCCCCGCCTGTGCTACTATCCTCCCGAACGCCCGACCACGCAGCCATCCCACCACCTCGCGTTCCGGCAACCAGTCGTAACCGTTCACCTATCGACCTGCCTCCGGCCCCGGGAGGAATCCCCCTGACATGTGCGGAATCTGCGGCATAGCCGCGCTGGCCGCTGGCGACACCCCTGCCCTGGAGCCCATCCTCCAGCGCATGATCCGCGTCATGCACCATCGCGGCCCCGACGACCAGGGCATCTACCTCGACCGCGCCACCGGCCTCGGCATGACCCGCCTCAGCATCATCGACCTCCCCACCGGCCACCAGCCCATGGCCAACGAGGATGGCACCATCTGGACCGTCTTCAACGGCGAGATCTACAACTACCGCTCCCTGCGCGCCGACCTCGTCCAACAGGGCCACACCTTCGCCACGGCCTCCGACACCGAGGCCATCGTCCACGCCTACGAGGCCTACGGCGAAGATTGCGTCAGCCACTTCAACGGCATGTTCGCCTTCGCCCTGTGGGACGCGCCGCGCCAGCGCCTGCTCCTGGCCCGTGACCGCCTGGGCATCAAGCCCCTCTACTACGGCCTGCACGGCTCCCAGCTGATCTTCGGCTCCGAGCTCAAGGCGCTGCTGGCCCATCCCGGCATCCCCCGTACCCTGGACCTGGTGGCCCTGGACCAGTTCCTCACTCTGGAATACATCCCCAGCCCGCGCACCATTTTCCAGGGTCTGCACAAGCTGCCCCCCGGCCACCTGCTGGTCCTCGAGGCCGGCCAGCACCGGGTCACCCAGTACTGGGACGTCCGGCTCCAGCCCGTGCCCGAAAGCGAGGACGAGTGCGTCGAGGCCCTGCGCTCCCTGTTGCAGGATGCCGTGCGCCTGCAGATGGTCAGCGACGTGCCCCTGGGGGCGTTCCTCAGCGGCGGCATCGACTCCAGCACCGTCGTCGCCTTGATGAGCCAGGTAGCCATCCAGCCCGTGCGGACCTTCTCCATCGGCTTCGAGGACCGCACCTACAACGAGCTGCCCTATGCCCGCGCCGTAGCCGCCCACTTCGACACCGTGCACACCGAGGCCTTCCTCGAGCCGGATATCTCGGCCCTGGTCGAGCAGCTGGTGCCCCACCTGGACGAGCCCTTCGCCGACTTCTCTGTGTTCCCCACCTACCTGGTGTCGCAGCTGGCCCGGCAACAGGTCAAGGTCGTGCTGTCCGGGGACGGCGGCGACGAGGTCTTCGGCGGCTACGACACCTACGTGGCCCAGAACCTGGCCCTGGTCTACGGCCGCCTGCCTGCGGCCGTGCGCCGCGACCTGATGCCCGCCGTCATGTCCCGCATCGCCCCCCGCCCGGAGAAGAAGGGCGTGGTCAACAAGGCCAAGCGCTTCGTCGAGGGTGCGGCCCTGCCCGCCGCGCTGCAGCACACCCGCTGGATGACCTTCATGAGCCCGCGCGACAAGGCCGCCCTCTACCAACCCGGGCTGCAGGCCGCGCTGGACGGCGCCACCCCCCAGGCGGTCCTGGAGGGCTACTTCCAGCGCCTGGCCCATGCCGAGCCCCTGGCCCAGCAGCAGTACGTAGACCTCAAGACCTACCTGGTGGACGACATCCTGGTCAAGGTGGACCGCATGAGCATGGCCCACTCGCTGGAGGCGCGCGTGCCGCTGCTGGACCACCGCATCGTCGAGTTCGCCCTCAGCCTGCCCACGTCCATGAAGCTGCGCCGCGGGCGCACCAAGGTCATCCTGCGCCGGGCCATGGCGGGCCTGCTGCCTCCCGAGGTCCTGCAGCGGCCCAAGCAGGGGTTCAGCATCCCGCTCAAGCACTGGTTGGGCGGCCCACTGTACCCGCTGATGGTCGACCTGCTCTCCCCCGCCAGCGTGCGCCGCCGGGGCCTGTTCCAGCCGGGCTGCGTGCAGGGCTGGATGCAGGAGCATCTGCAGGGCAAGGCCAACCACAGCCACCGCCTGTGGGCCCTGATGGTGCTGGAGCTGTGGCAGCGCCAGACCATGGACCCCTGACCACCGCCCCCACCAGGCTCACTCTATGACCCCAGACCAACTCTCCTCAGCCATCCGCCACTACTGGAACGTCCACATCCACGATCAGAAGATCGCCATCCACCCCGCGCATCTCGTGGCCGCCGTCTTCGCGCAATTTTGCGTCGCGGTTTACGGAGGCTATTTCGGCGCGGGAATCGGCATCCTGATGCTCGCCGCGCTCGGATTCATCGGCCTGAAAAACATCCACGAGATGAACGCCATCAAGACCCTCCTTGGCGCGCTCATCAATGTGGTG
>JAUMBX010000185.1:0-1558 GCA_032119515.1 Steroidobacteraceae bacterium
GGTCACCCTGCGCTGCGACCCACCTTTCGCAGCGCCCCAACGGCTGGTTTTCGACCTGCTGGGCCCGGGTGATACCCGCAAGATCTCCCCGCTCGACCTGACCCCAGAACACCAGTACCTCATCCATCTGGATGAGATGGAACGGGGCACCGTCGTGGTGTCTGCCACGGTGGAGGGAGAACCAGAGCTCACCGTAACGAAGCCCGTGGCAGTACTGGCCTACGACCAGTGGGCCGGTAACCAATCCCTGCCGGAGCTGTTGGCGGCCTTCTGCATGCCCAATTCCGTGGCGGTGGACCGGCTGCTGGGAAAAGCGGCGGAGGTCCTGCGCCGGCATGCCTCCGAGGCCACCTTGAATGGCTACCAGTCAAACCACCGGGAACGGGTCTGGCAGCAGGTCGCGGCTATCTATGGCGTGCTGGCGGCGGAAGGACTCCAGTATGCGGAACCCCCGGCCTCGTTCGTGGACGACGGCCAGAAGATCCGCTCACCCGAGCGGATCCTGGATGGGCGGATCGCCACCTGCCTGGACCTGACCATGCTGTTCGCGGCCTGCCTGGAGCAGGCCGGCCTGAATCCGGTGGTGCTGTTCAAGACCGGGCACGCCTGGGTGGGCGTCTGGTTGACCCCCCAAAGCTTTCCCTCCGTGCTGGTGGAGGACCTGCAATCCATCCGCAAGCGGGTGCAGTCCGGCGAATTGATCGTATTCGAATGTACGGGCATCGCCACCGCCGGTAACCCAAGCCTGCGCTGGGCCTGCAGCACCGCGGCTGCCTACCTGGAGGAGGAAGACAGTTTCGCCCTGGCCGTGGACCTGCGCCGGGCCCGTGAGCAGAAGTTCCTGCCCCTGCCCTCCCGGACCAAGGCACAGCTGGACGCAGCGCCACGGGCGACTGCTGCCGAGGCCTTCCTGGAACCGATGCCAGCCCTGCCGGCACTGGCGCCGGAACTGATCCCG
Source organism: Steroidobacteraceae bacterium (assembly GCA_032119515.1). Lineage (GTDB taxonomy): Bacteria > Pseudomonadota > Gammaproteobacteria > Steroidobacterales > Steroidobacteraceae > SG8-30. Next base: position 959 of record JAUMBX010000185.1, read on the forward strand.
GTCGTGGAGGACAAGACCGAAGACAGCCCCGAGGGCCGGTTGGCGCGCTGGAAAGCCAAGCTGCTCGACCTGACGCTGCGCAACCGACTGCTGAACTTTCGGCCGACGAACTCCAACGTCGCACTGATCTGCCCGGACCCGGCGGGCCTGGAGGACCGGCTCAGCGACGGGAAGGAATTCAGGCTGCGCCCCAGGCCAGCCATCATGGAACAGGACGGCCCGCGGCAGGCCGAGGTCTACACCCGCCGTACCGGGCACGAGGCGCTGGAAGACCTGGCGCTGGATGCGCTGCAGAGAAACGAACTGTTGGTCGACATCAAGGCTGACGAGCTCGATGCCCGGCTGACCGAGATTTTCCGCACCGCCCAGACCGGCAGCGAGGAAGGCGGGGCCAATACGCTGTACCTCACCTTCGGCATGCTGCAGTGGAAGGAAGAGGCCGGCGCCGAGGCCGTACACCTGGCACCCATCGTGCTGGTGCCGGTGACGCTGCTGCGCCAGTCGGTACGCTCCGGGTTTCGCCTGAAGCTTCATGACGACGATGCGGTGGTCAACCCCTCGCTCATCCAGAAACTGCAGCACGACTTCGAACTCAGCCTG
>JAUMBX010000186.1:0-1685 GCA_032119515.1 Steroidobacteraceae bacterium
CGTCGCCTGGACCGCGCGGGCCGCGGCAGTCGCTTGAAAACCGCCAGGGCGTTCTCCCGCATCATCTGCCGGTGCGACTCTGGGCGCATACCCAGTCCCGCTATCTCTGCGACTGCGCGTTCCGGATCGATCACGGGCCAGTCGGTCCCAAACAGGACTTTGTGACTGCCGTAGGTGTTCGCGTAGTGGACGAACTGCTTTGGCCAATGCTTGGGTGCATAGGCATCACCCGCCAGATAGATGTTGGAGTGCTTCCAGGCCATGGAGATGGCTTCGTCGGTCCAGGGTACCCCAATGTGAATGCCCAGCAAGGACAGTTCCGGGAAATCGATGGCCACCTGGTCGAGGCAGATGGGGCGACCTACGCTCGGCAGCCGGCGCTTCTGCGAGTACACCAGGTTGTGACCGATCTGCATCATGATCGGCACGTCCAGCTCGGCGCATTTCGCGTAGTAGGGGTAGTACTTCGCGTGATCGGGGGCCAGGCTGAACCAGTGCGGGTAGAGATGAGCGCCGACGAAACCGAGTTCGTTCACCGCGTGGGCCAGTTCCCGCAGTCCGGCCACGCCGCGAAACGGGTCCACGCCAGCCAGTCCCGAGAACCGGTCGGGATACTTGTTGCAGACCTTGTAGACCCGGTCATAGGGAAGCTCAAAGGACCCTGCTACGTTGAGGTCGCCCGCCCTCACGGCGATCAACAGGGAGCGCTCGATACCAGCACGATCCATGCGGCGGAGGTAATCGCTGACCGGCACGCCGCCCCACAAGCGACGATCCATCCGCACCTGCTTCTTGAAGTGGTTGTCGATCCCGGTCTGCCCCTTGCGGACTGCAGTCGGATCGTACAGGTTGCAGACGATATCTATGTGGCCGGACACGCTTACTCCTTCCATTCCTTGAGAACCTTGGCCCAGGGCAGCACCCAGCTGAAGGTGCCCCACCAGGCGCCCGTGACATTGCGCGGCCCCAGTTGGGTGAGCCCTGACTGGAACGGATGATGAAACTGGATGTGCCCTCTGCCCCGCCAGCAGGAATGCATCCGGAATTCCTCCAACTGGATCCATACCAGCTGCTTGGTCGCCGGCCAGTCCGGATCAGGCGAGGGAAAGTGCCGGACGAAGGTGAAATCCGGGCCAAAGGGCAATGAGTCAATGGTGCCGGGCTCATCGACGACCATCGACAGCTCGGCCATCAGGTTGCCGTTACGGTGCAGGTAGCCGGCGAGTTCGTTGCCGTGCTTTCGCAACTGGTCGTCGTCGCAGACCATCTTCGGCATGCCGTAGAGGTCTCGTCCAGCAAGCATTGCGGTGTCGGTAGAGGTCCAGATGTAGGGCACCGTGACGCCCTGCCGGCCCTCATAGCTGACCGGCTGTACCACAGCGACCTCATGGTAGCTGATGGAATGCGAGAGTTGGCTGCAGCGACCCACGAACATGCTCAGCCGATTGTGACTGGCAGGTTCCAGAGGTGCTGGGGTAATGCGTTCGATCTCCGATCGGTCCGCCTCAAACTCCACCAGCAGCAGCTCGGCCGACAGCATGGGGTAGGGTGGGCTGCCGAACGGCGGACTCCAGAGCGGCGACCTTGATCTGCTTTTCGAGCCGGCTTCCCTGATGTGGAGTTACGGGCCTAAGATCCATGTTCCCCTGTTCTCCGGTAACAAAGACCGTTTTAATTACTCGCGC
>JAUMBX010000187.1:0-924 GCA_032119515.1 Steroidobacteraceae bacterium
GGGCGAGGGGAAGCAGGAAAGCCGGCAGGCCGAAAATCATGAACAGGATGTCGGCCAGCAGCGCACCGCCCTCGCCGATCAGGTTGCTGACCTGCCCGGGCTCGCCGGTGTAGCTGAAACTGGGGTCGGCAGGATCGTAACTGGCAAGCGCCAGCAGCAGCACCAGCGCAATGGCCCCGAGCACGACGGCCGCCGCCTCCCGTAGGCCCCGCAGGGTCTTGGGATCCAGGGCAGTCTGCTCGGGGTTCGGCTGGGCTTCGGCGCGGGCCACCACGACCTCTCAGTCAGGTTTAGGAACCAATTCCAAATTGTTGATTTAAGTAGATTACTTAATCAAACGATTGATCACAAGACCGGGAACTTTATTCATCGGGCGCGTTCCCCTAGGATGACCGGCCGTTTCGTGGAGACTATACATGACCATGCCCCGACACACCCGACTCGCGATCCTCGGCTCCGGCCCCGCCGGCTACACCGCCGCCATCTACGCGGCGAGGGCCAATCGCTCTCCGCTGCTCATCACCGGTCTCGAACAGGGCGGGCAACTGATGACCACCACCGAGGTCGACAACTGGCCGGGCGACGTCGAAGGGTTGCTGGGCCCCGACCTGATGGACCGCATGCGCCGTCATGCGGAACGGTTCGGGGTGGAGATGGCGCTCGACCAGATCCATACCGTGGCGCTGGGCGAGCGCCCCTTCACGCTGACGGGTGATGCGGGCATCTATACCTGCGATGCGCTGATCATCTCCACCGGTGCCTCCGCCCGCTACCTCGGGCTGGACTCCGAGACCGCCTTCCGCGGCCGCGGAGTCTCGGCCTGTGCCACCTGCGATGGATTTTTCTATCGCGACCAGCCCGTGGCCATCGTGGGCGGCGGCAATACCGCAGTGGAGGAAGCCCTCTACCTGTCCAACATCGCCT
>JAUMBX010000187.1:963-4406 GCA_032119515.1 Steroidobacteraceae bacterium
CGACCGGCTGCGGGCGGAGAAGATCCTGCAGGATCGATTGTTCGCCCAGGCGGAAGCCGGCAAGGTCACCCTGCTGTGGAACCATGCAGTGGAAGAGGTGCTCGGCAACGACGCGGGCGTGACCGGCGTCCGGCTGAAGAGCACCACCGACGGTTCGTTGCGGGAACTGGAGGTGCCCGGGCTGTTCATCGCAGTGGGACACACACCGAACACCGGAATCTTCGAGGGTCAGTTGGAGATGAAGGGCGGCTACATCCAGGTACGCACCGGACTTCAGGGGCTGGCCACCGAGACGAGTGTGCCGGGCGTGTTCGCGGCAGGAGACGTGGCCGACCACGTCTATCGCCAGGCGATCACCTCGGCCGGCACCGGCTGCATGGCCGCACTGGATGCGGATCGCTACCTGGAACAACTGGACGACGCAGGCTGAGGCCGCCCATTGCGGCTACGACTACTCGACAGCATCGCGGACATCGACGCCGCAGCATGGAACGCGCTGGAACTTGGCGGGCGCCCGTTCCTGCGGCACGAATTCCTCCTCGCAGCAGAGTCATCGGGCTCTGCGGTACCCGAGACCGGCTGGCGAGCCCGACACCTGGTGCTGGAGGAATCCGGCGCACTCACAGGCGCCATGCCGCTGTACGAGAAGGCCCATTCCTGGGGCGAGTTCGTCTTCGACTTTGCCTGGGCCCGGGCCTATGCCGAGCACGGACTTCCGTACTACCCGAAGCTGGTGGCAGCCAGCCCGTTCACACCCGCTACGGGTCCGAGGTTACTGCTTCGGCCTGGCGACACCAACCCGCAGGTCGCGGATCTGCTGCTGGAAGGCGCCGAGTCACTGCGCCGGGACCTCGGTGCCAGCTCGGTCAACTGCCTGTTCGTAGACCCGGGCCAGAGGGAGTGGCTGGAGCGGCACGACTTCCTGCCCAGGCTGGATTGCCAGTTCCACTGGCACAATCGGGGTTACCGGCACTTCGAGGATTTCCTGGCCGAGTTCAGCGCGGAAAAACGCAAGAAAGCCCGGCGCGAACGGCGACGGATCGTCGAACAGGGCATCCAGATGGTGGAACTCCACGGCGGCGACCTTGACCGCACCACGCTGGAGACCGTCTACGCCCTGCACGCCTCCACCTTCCTGGCCCGCGGCAACCCCCCTTACTTCACCCTGGACTTCTTCCGCCGACTGGCCCGGGACCTGCCGGCGCAGTTGATGGTGAAGCTCGCCATGCATCGAGGCGAAGCCGTGGCCGTGGCCATCTTCCTGCGCGGGGAAGACACTCTCTACGGCCGCTACTGGGGTTCGAGCGGCAACTATCACAGCCTGCATTTCGAGACCTGCTACCACCAGGGAGTCGAATACTGCATTCGCGAAGGGCTGGCTCGCTTCGAGCCAGGCACCCAGGGTGAACACAAGATCGCCCGCGGTTTTCGCCCCGCCCCTGTGTGGTCGGCGCACCGCCTGGCCCATCCGGCCTTCGCCCAGGCGGTGGCTGCCTACCTCGCGCGGGAACGGCAGCAGATTGAGGGTTATCTGCAGGCCGCCGGCGAGCACGTGCCCTTCCGGCGCGACCTCGAATCCACGGCACTGACGGTCGATGGATCAGCTCTGCATCCTCGCTGAGGACGACGACCCCGAGGCCCTGCCCCCGACGGGGATGGCCCTGGAGGATCCCAACGGGCTCCTGGCCGCCGGGGGATCGCTGCGCCCCGAGTGGCTGCTCGCGGCCTATCGCCGGGGAATCTTCCCGTGGTTTGCCAGCGGCCAGCCTATCCTCTGGTGGAGCCCCGACCCGCGGGCGATCCTCCTGCCGGGCGAGTTTCGCCGCTCGCGCAGTCTCGACAAGCGGCTGCGGCGCGGGGATTTCGAGCTTCGGATCGATACGGCCTTCGGCGAGGTGCTCCGGGCCTGTGCCACCGTACCCCGCCGCGACCCCGGCACCTGGATCACCCGCTCGATGACGGCCGCCTACGAGACTCTGCATGTCCTCGGGCATGCCCACTCCGTCGAGTCCTGGCGGGACGGCGAACTGGTCGGCGGCCTCTACGGGGTCTGCCTGGGCGGGGTATTTTTCGGCGAATCCATGTTCAGCCGACAGAGTGATGCCTCCAAGGCCGCCCTCGCCGGGCTGGTCGAACTGTGTCTCGCGCACCACATCGAGCTGGTCGACTGCCAGATGCAGAACCCCCACCTGGAGTCGCTGGGCAGCCGGTTGGTGCCTCGCCGGGCCTTCGAGGGCTTCCTCGACCGGTGGTGCCGCGAGGAGGGTTCGCGCTGGCCAGCGGGTAATCCGATTGCGATCAGCGGCCGGGTCGTGCAGAATCCGCGCGGCTGAACACGCCAACAGGATCGGATGAGCAAAGAAGACGCAATCCAGATGGAAGGGGAAGTGGTCGATACCCTCCCCAACACGACGTTCCGGGTCAAGCTGGCCAATGGGCACGTCGTGACGGCACACATCTCCGGCAAGATGCGCAAGAACTACATCCGCATCCTCACCGGCGACAAGGTGACGGTCGAAATGACGCCCTACGACCTCACCAAGGGCCGGATCGTCTACCGCGAGCGCTGACCCGCACTTTCATTGCTGGGTGATCAGCTCCGGCTCCCGCGCCGGCTTGCAGTGCAGTTTCAGCGAATCCCCGGAATCATCCAGGGTGACCCGCACGCTGCCCCCGTCTGCCAGCTTGCCAAACAGCAGTTCCTCGGCCAGCGGCCGCTTGATGTGCTCCTGGATGACCCGTGCCATGGGTCGCGCGCCCATCTTCGGATCGTAGCCGCGCACCCCGAGCCAGGCGCGTGCATCCTCGTCGACGGTCAGGGACACGCCCTTCGACTCGAGCTGAGCCTCGACCTCCAGCAACAGCTTGTCCACCACCCGCTCGATGATCCGCCGCTCCAGCGGCTGGAACTGGATCACCGCGTCCAGCCGATTGCGGAACTCGGGCGAGAACATCCGACGGATCGCCTCCATGCCGTCAGTCGCATGGTCCTGGGGTGCGAAACCGATGCCGGGACGGCTCATCTCGAAGGCCCCGGCATTGGTGGTCATGACGATGATGACATGGCGGAAATCGGCCTTGCGGCCGTTGTTGTCGGTGAGCGTGCCGTGATCCATGACCTGCAGCAGCAGGTTGAAGACGTCCGGGTGGGCCTTCTCGATCTCATCGAGCAGCAGCACGCTGTGCGGATGCTTGCTGACCGCCTCGGTGAGCAGTCCACCCTGGTCGAAGCCGACATAGCCCGGGGGGGCCCCGATCAGGCGCGAGACCGTGTGACGCTCCATGTACTCGGACATGTCGAAGCGCAGGAACTCGACCCCAAGGGCAATGGCCAGTTGGCGGGTGACCTCGGTCTTTCCGACACCCGTCGGCCCGGCGAACAGGAAGGAACCGACCGGCTTGGCCTCGGCACCGAGGCCGGCACGGGCCATGCGGATGGCGGA
>JAUMBX010000187.1:4416-7872 GCA_032119515.1 Steroidobacteraceae bacterium
CCTGACCGTAAATGACCAGCTTGAGGGTGCGATCGAGGTTACGCAGCACCTCACGGTCCGACAGCGACACGTTCGCCGGAGGAATCCTGGCGATACGGGCCACGACCGCCTCCACCTGCCCGACATCCACCCTCTCGGGACGCGACTCGGCAGGTTTCAGGCGAGTCGCTGCCCCCGCCTCGTCCACCACATCGATCGCCTTGTCCGGAAGCTGGCGATCGCCGATATGCCTGGCGGCCAGTTCCGCGGCCGCCACCAGCGACTCATCGGTGTAGGCAATGCCGTGGTGCTGTTCGTATCTTTCCCTGAGACCGCGCAGGATCTCGACCGTCTCGGCGACCGTCGGCTCCACCACGTCGATCTTCTGGAAACGCCTGGCCAGGGCATGGTCTTTCTCGAAAATGCCGCGGTACTCCTGGTAGGTGGTGGAGCCGATGCAGCGCAGCTGGCCGTTGGCCAGGGCCGGCTTGATCAGGTTGGAGGCATCCATCACGCCGCCAGAGGCGGCGCCGGCGCCGATGACGGTATGGATCTCGTCGATGAAGAGGATGGCGCCGGGCTGGTCCCGCAACTCGGCCATCACCGCCTTCAGGCGCTTCTCGAAATCACCGCGATACTTGGTGCCGGCGATGAGCGTGCCCATGTCGAGCGAGTACAGGGTGCAGTCGGCCAGCACCTGGGGCACCTTGCCCTCGACGATCATCCGCGCGAGGCCCTCGGCAATGGCGGTCTTGCCCACCCCTGCCTCGCCCACATACAGGGGATTGTTCTTGCGCCGTCGACAGAGGATCTCGATGGTCCTCTCCACCTCCAGCGCACGACCGATCAATGGGTCGATGCGCCCTTCCCGGGCCAGCTGGTTGAGGTTGCTGCAGTAGCGGTCGAGCGCGCTGGCCGTGGCCTCACCCTCCGCTTCCTTGCCACCCTCGCCGGAGGACTCCGAGCGTCCTTCGCCGCGGGATTCCCCAAGCTTCTCCAGTCCGTGGCTGATGAAATTGACGACGTCGAGGCGGGTGATGTCCTGCCCGGCCAGCAGGAAGGCCGCATGGGACTGCTTCTCGCTGAACAGGGCCACCAGGATGTTGACGACACCCACCTCCTTGCGGCCGCTGGACTGGACATGGAAGACCGCCCTCTGCAGCACCCGCTGAAAGCCGAGGGTGGGCTGGACCTCCCGGTCATCGCCCTCCGGCAGCACCGGGGTGGTGTCCTCGACGTACTTCTCCAACTCGCCGCGCAAGGTCGGCAGGTCGGCACCGCAGGCCCTGAGGATCTTGACCACCCCGCTGGTGTCGAGGATGCCGAGCAGCAGGTGCTCGACCGTCATGTACTCGTGGCGACGCTCACGCGCCTTCTGGAAAGCGTCGTTGAGGCAAATTTCCAATTCACTGGAAAGCATCAGGCCTCCTCCATGGTGCACAACAAGGGGTGCTGGTGTTGGCGAGCATAGCTGGTCGCCTGGGCGACCTTGGTCTCGGCAATCTCGTAGGTATACACGCCGCACACTCCCTTGCCTTTGGTATGGACTTCCAGCATGACGCGGGTCGCCTTGGTCCGGTCGAGTCCGAACACGCGCTGCAGCAAGTCCACCACGAACTCCATCGGCGTATAGTCGTCGTTGATCAAAAGCACCTGGTAGAGCGGGGGCTTCTTGAGCTTGGGCCGCGCCTCTTCCACCACCAGCCCTTGGTTCGGCTGCCGATCGTCCGGATCCCGCTCGTCACCCATGCTCATCTCCAGCCCTCAGCCTCCACTCGCCTTTGACAATTTATAGGGGCGCGCGTTCCGGGACACAAGATCTTGATGGACCCGGCATTTTCACGCCCTGTCGCCCCGGTTTACCTTGTCGCCCTGCGCCGCAAGCCCGTATCATGTCACGAATTTATCGGGATACCGGAGCATGCTGAACATGTCCAAGGCCGCTCTTGCGCCGGCCACGCCCGCCGGGCGTGCCTGGGCGGCCGTTGTCCGGAAAGGTCCGACGATCCTGGCTGCCCTGCTGGTGACGGGTATCGCGGTGGAAGCGGCCACGGTCGCCTGGCGTTTCCTGTCCCCCCCGGACGAGGCCCCCTTGGCGGCCGCGAGCCCGGCCGCGGAGGGCCCGGTGAACCTGGCCGCAGTGGTCAACGCACACCTGTTCGGGCGCGCACCGCAACAGGCACAGGGGGCAGGCCCCACTCCGGTCAGCACCGCGCGATTCGTGCTGGTCGGCACGCTCGCCGGCACCGATCCCGACGAGGGCTGGGCTATCCTCGGTGAGACGGCGCAGTCGGCCAAAGTCTACCGGTCCGGTACCAGCCTGCCCGGCGGCATCAGGCTCACGGAGGTCTATCCGGATCGGGTCATCCTCGACCGGGGCGGCCGACTCGAGGTACTCAGCCTGCCGCGCATCAGCGTGGGTGGAGCCGGGCCGGCCATGGCCATGAGCAGATCCCGGCCGCTCCCCACCGCCGATCGGGTCCGCAGCGCGGTATCCGTCGATCGGGGTGGGGTGTCGGAACTGTTCCGTCCGCAGCCGGTGTTCGCCGGAGGCCAGCAGAAGGGCTACCGGCTCTACCCTGGCCGTAACCGCGCCCAGTTCGCCACCCTGGGCCTGCGTCCGGGCGACCTCGTCACCGCAGTCAACGGCGCGCCACTCGATGATCCGGCGCGAGGCATGGAAACCCTGCGAGGCCTCAGCAGCGGTGGCCCGGTCAACCTGACCATCGAGCGCAACGGCGTGGAGCAGCAGGTCACCATCGATCCCTCTGCCGCGATCGGCGCGCAGGACAACAGCAGCGAAAATGCGGAACCGGAAGCACCCGACTCAGCCAGTGCCCCGGAACCCGAGACCGAATGACGCGAGTCCCAAGGAAACAGTCATGAACAGCAGACCCCTCCGCATCCTGATGCTCAGCGCAGCGCTGGCGTGCTCCGGTGCGGCCACCGCCCAACAGGGCCCTGCCATCACGCCGAACTACAAGGATGCCGACCTGGGCCAGGTCATCGAGGCGGTGGCGCAGGTGACCCGCAAGAATTTCATCGTGGATCCGCGCGTGCGGGCTCAGGTCACCATGCTGTCCACCACCCCGATGAGCCCGGCGGCTTTCTACGAAGCCTTCCTGGCCATCCTGCAGGTCCACGGCTTCGTTGCCGTCCCCTCGGGCGACGTGATCAAGATCCTGCCGGACGCCAATGCCCGGCAGATGCCTGCCAACGACCTGCCGGACTCCGTCAGTGCGACGTCCGATGAGATCGTCACCCAGATCGTGCTGCTGAGGAGCGTCTCGGCGGCCCAGCTGGTGCCGATCCTGCGGCCCCTGATCCCTCAATACGGACACCTCGCGGCACACCCGGCCTCCAACATGCTGATCATCTCGGACCGGGCGGCCAACGTGAACCGCATGGTGCGCATCATCGAGCGCATCGACCAGGCCGGCGACCAGGACATCGACGTGATCCGCCTGGAGCATGCCT
>JAUMBX010000188.1:0-7586 GCA_032119515.1 Steroidobacteraceae bacterium
GCCCGGCCCCGTATGGAGGAATGGCTGGAGGCCCTGAGGTCTGCAGGGATCAAGCCAGACGCCCTGCATGCCGAGAGTCAATGCTTGCCGGATAACCCCGGCAAGAAGGTCGCGCTGCTCGACGGTGGGCGGCTGATGGTCAAGGCCCAGGGGGCCGATCCGATCACCCTGGAGGTCGAGCCGCTGACAGAGGCCTTTGCGCTAGCCGGGCTCGAGGGCGAGGCCAGCCACGTTCAGATGTACGTGGCGCAGGAGGACTGGGACCGCTCCGAAAACATGATCGACGCACTGCGCGAAGTGGCCGGCAGCGTGGACGTCTTCCTGCTGCAGGATGGCTCCCTGCCCATGCTGGCCAGCATGGCCGCAACGCGTCATCCCCTCTCCCTTCTCGCCGGTGCCTATGCGCCGGCCACCGCCTGGTCGGAACGGCTCTCCCGCTGGCGGCTTCCGGCCTCCCTGGCGGCTGCCTGGCTGGTGTTGCACGTCGGCTACCAGGCGTTCGAGCTGTTCAGCTTGAGTTCGCAGGAGAAGCAGCTCAACCAGGACATCGAACAGACCTTCCGTGACGCGATGCCCGACGTCGAGCGGATTGTCGATGCCCGGCTGCAGATGCAGCAGCGCCTCGGTGGGGGCAGTGCGGACGGCTTCCTGCAGACGCTGGGTGGCGTGGGCAGCGTGTTCAGTTCAGTGCCTGGGGCCACCGTCCAGGCCATGGCCTGGAAGGAGAACCGCCTCGACCTGCGGGTACGGGCCGGGACGGGCGACGTGCTGGCGGAACTTGCCAATGCGGCAGTGCAGGCGGGTGTCGCCTTCGAGGTGACCGCGACTGTTCCGCGTGAGGACGGCGTCGAGGGGGCGGTAAGCATTGCGGCCCCTGGAGCGCGGCCATGACACTCCGCGAGTGGTTCGAGTCGCGCCAGCCCGGCGAGCAGCGCACCCTGACCATCGGGGCTGCGGTGGGCGCGATGCTGTTGCTGGCAGGTGGCCTGTCGGCCCTCAACGGCACGGTCGAGGCGTCCAGGACGCGAGTGGCCGCCAAGCAGGCAGATCTGCAATGGATGGTAGAGATGGCTCCGCGAGTGCGAGCCGTTCCGGTGGCCCGTGGCAACGAATCCCTGCCGCTGTTGATCGATCGCACGGCCCGTGCGGCCGGGCTGGCCGGCGCACTCAGTGGCTCCGATCCAGCGGGCCCGGGAGCCATCCGGGTGCGCTTCGAGGAGGCTCCTTTCGACAACCTGGTGGCCTGGTTGGCGCGAGTGCAGCGCGAGCGTGGCGTGACCCTGGACACTGCCACCATCGACAGGACGGCGACCGAAGGCCTGGTCAACGCCACCCTCGTCCTGCGCGGATCCTGAGCTTGATGCGGAGACTCCTCGCCCTGGCCGTGCTGGGCCTGGCGATGTTCTTGCTCGTCCTCCTGGTCCGCCTGCCGGCTGCCCAACTCGGTCGGCTGTTGCCCCCCGGCCTCGCCCTGGAAACGCCCGAGGGCACCGTCTGGAACGGACGTGCGGCGCTTCTCGTGAATGAGGTGAGCGTGGGCCGCCTGGCTTGGCGACTCAGGCCGTCTGCGCTATTCCAGTTCATGCTGCGTTTCGAATGCCAATGGTCGGTGCCTGGCGGAGACCTGCAGGGCATCTTCGAGGCCGACAGGAGCGGGACCCGCCTACGCGACCTGCAGGGCGAGATGCCGATCGAGGGCATCGCGATTTGGCTCGGCGCTCCCGGTTGGGCAGGAAGGACCGAGTTCGAACTCGCTGAGATGTCGCTTGGCAGGGATGGAAGGGCTACCGGCACCGGCGAACTGCGGCTGCTCGATCTGACAGGGAACTTCGGGGGACCGCTGAGGCTGGGCGATTTCCGCTGGCGACCTGAATCCCCAGGGCGAGCGGATGAGACGGGGACCTGGAGCGGATTCGTGGAAGACACCGGTAACGGGCCGCTTCACCTTCGCTCGATCCTGGAATTCGATGCCGGGGGCAGGTATCGCCTCGCGGGCGACCTGGCAGTCTCGCCGGTAGCCAGCGATTCGGAGGCAGCCCGGTTGGACCGCCTGCTGCAGGCCTTGGGTGCCCCGGATGCCGAGGGGCGGTATTCATTCGTCATCGAGTCTCGTTGACGCCCTCGCCCTGCCACTCGCACCAGCGGTCCATGAGCGGAAAATACAGGCCGATCCTCTGCGCCCGGCCATCCATGGCGGCAGCGACGCGTGAGTAGGACTGCAGCTGGGGCCCGTAGCGCCTGAGTTCCTCGTTGAGAAAGTGATCCAGGCTGCCGCCTTCATGGAGGCTGGTCTTCCAGTCGATGATCCAGCGGGTACCCTCCTCCACCCAGGTACGATCGAGCTTCACTCGTATCCAGCGCCCGTCGAGGCGGGCAGTGAGGGCCAGCTCACTGGCCGATTCCGGGTGTCCGCGGTCGAGGAAGTGGCTGGCCGTCTCGCTGCCGTGCATCCGCCGCAGCGCGCGATCGATACGCTCCAGCACCGACGCGTGCCTCGCCCGTGGCAGGCCGGCGTGCTCCACCAGCGAGCGCCGCACGCTGCTGTCCTCGATCAGCGCGTCCAGGCTCATGGAAGCCTGCAGGTAGCGGTGGATCTCGGCATGGAAAACGGTGCCGACCACGGCCGCTTCCTCGCTGGCCCAGTTGAAATCGGGGCCCGCAAACTGTTGCCCGATGGATGGGATCGCCTCCCGAGGGACGGGCACCGAGGGCAGGGCCGCAGGGGGGCGGTAGTTGGCGGTCAGGCGCAGCGCGGGCGGTACCCAGAGGCGCCGTGCCGTGGAAGTGCCTGAGGCGTCATCGGCCTCCGGATTGCCATCCATGGCTTGCTCGAAAGCCGGACGCAGCAATGGCCACAGACGCCCCAGCAGGGAGCCCCTCGGCGGATCCTTGAGGGCCGTGACACCTTCCTTGTTGGCGAGCCCGACGCGACCCACGAGGATCAGGCGCCGACGCGCACGCGTGATTGCAACGTAGGCGAGGCGCCCCAGTTCACGTTGACGCTGCTGCTTTTCGAGCCCCCCGAGCCAGTCGAACAGGGAGGGTTGCGGGCCCTCAGGCGAGACGGTTTCCGTGGCGAGCACCACGCCACGCCGTCCCTCCCGATCCGGCAACAGGGCATGGCGCAGCAGCGGCTTGGTATCGGCGCGCCCGATGCGCTCCAGAGCCGGGAGGATGACGGTATCGAATTCCAGACCCTTGGCCTTGTGGATGGTCATGACCTGCACCGTCGCTTGCGGCAGGCCCCGAGCTGCTGCCGTCCGGTCGCTTAGGGCTCGGGCGATGACCTGAGGGGATGGCAGGGTGCCCTGTCCTACGCCGATCTGGTCGAGGATCCGGAAAAATGTTTCTGCATCCTCGAGGTCGCTGGCCTGGTCCAGCACGGCGGGACCGCCTAGTGCAGTCCAGGTCTGGCGGGCCCAGGATCCCAGCGGCAGGCGGCCGAGATCGCGCAGGCTCGCCTTGAGGATTGGCAGCGCCCGAACCACCGCGGCGACGCTGCACTGTTCAAGGGAGTCCAGCAGGCTGCCTCGACCTGCGGTGTCTGCCAGCGCGGCGACCTCGCCCAGCGAGAGTCCGATCCAGGGCGAGGTCAGCAGGGCGAGCCAGGCGAGACGATCGTGGCGGTCCATCAGCGCGGCGCACATCGATTGCAGGTCACGAATGAGTTGCCGCTCCGACAATTCCTCGAGCCCGATCGCCTGGTATTCAACGCCCCGTTGACGCATCAACTCGAGGATCGGTTGCAGGCTGCCACGATGAGCGACCAGCACGGCGACCCGACGACTGGCAGCGTCTGGCATGCCGCGGAGATCGGCCATGGCCTGCTCGACCTGTTGCACCACGCGTTGCGACGCACTGGCTGGGCTGACTCCTGGGAGGGCAACGACTGAAATCCCTGCTCCGGGCTCGTCCTCGCGGGCATGGACGGACGGTACCGGAGAGACTTCCGCCAGAACACCGTCGCCCTGTCCTGGCATCAGGTAAGGCGCTGCCAGGTTGATCCACTCCACGACGGACCGACAGGAGCGGAAGTTGGTGTCCAGCGTGAGCGGCAGTGGCTTGATCGGGCCGATGCCGCAAGTCTGGGTCTCGAGAAAGAGCGAGACATCGGTGCCACGGAAGCCGTAGATCGATTGCTGGGGGTCGCCTACGCAGAACAGCGTGTTGCCATCCCGCTCCGTCCACCCCGCCAACAGGCAGGTCAGCAGGCGATGCTGGGCGGGTGAGGTGTCCTGATACTCATCCACCAGCAGGTGACGGAGGCGATGGTCCAGGGCCAGGGCCAGCTCGGTCGGCGCACCGTCCTCCCGCAACGCCTGACGGGCCGCTGCCGCCATGGCAGGATGATCGGCAAGCCCCTGCTGCCTGAAGAGCGCCTGCAACTCAGTGGCCGCTGCCAGCAGGACAGTCCTGACGCTACCGACTCGCTGCCAGTCCGCATCGGAGTAGCGAAAGCCCGGTAGCGCAGCGATGGCGCGCAGGTGTGCCTCTGCCTCGGTCTCGACACCGAGCAACTCGCAGCGCTCCAACAGTTCCGCTTTCAGCTGCTTGAGGTCAGGGGGTATGCCCTCGTTTTTGGTCCAGCGCTTCCGGAGGGTGCCATTGCCCACCAGCAACCGGCGCGTGATGCCCTGCCAGCGCGGTAGTTGACCGGCCTCCGAAGACGGCATCCCATCCAGCCCCTGTAGCTCGCCGAGCGGCCCAGCTGGATACCGGTTCGCCGCCTGCCCCAACAGGCGACAGACTGAGGGGAATTGCCCACCAGCCAGTACAGAGGAAGCCGCCTCCAGTTGCCTGCCGACCTGCACTCGTAGCAGTGACTCCATGGCCAGGCGTGCGGCACCGGGAGTCATGCCCTGGTCCAGGATGGCCGGCAGCCAGAGGTCACGCTTGCCCAGCATGTCTGCCAGCGGTTGCGTGAGGGCAGCTGGGAGATGCTCGACCAGCGCCAGGGTTTCCATCAGCGCCTGGCCGAGTTCTTCGGCAGATGGGTCATCATCCTCCAGCCGCGCCAGCAGTTGCCGGACCGCCTCCTCGTACAGCACGCCGGAGTTGTCGACTACCTGCGCACTCGGGGCAAGACCGGACTGATACGGCAGGCGGGTGGCCAGCCAGTGATTCAGGCTGTCGATGGTGCGCACCTGCAGTCTCGAAGGCTGCGCGGCCAGTTGCCAGCCCTGAGAGCGGTCGCGCTCGAGCACCCGTTGTGCGGTGTCCCACACCGCCGCTTCGTGGTCGATGCCGGGGCGGGGTTCGGTGGCGGCCTTGTGCAACGCCTCCAGGATGCGGTGGCGCATTTCCGCAGCCGCTTTACGGGTGAAGGTGACGGCCAGGATCTCCTCTGGTGCGTCCACCACCCGCAGCAGTTCCAGGTAGCGGCGCGTCAGCAGGCTCGTTTTGCCCGACCCTGCCGGTGCCTGGACGATGAACGAACTGCCGACATCGATGGCGCTGTCGCGCACGTTTCGGTCGTGACACGCCTCGCGAGTCATTCGGCGGCCTCCCACTCCTCTCCGTCCACCGACAGCCAGTGGACCCGACAGGCGGGACCCAGGTGGCAATGTCGGCAATCTTCCTCGGCGCGTGGATCGACCTCGGCAGCGCCGGCGGCGAGAGCCGTGGCCAGGCCGGTGAGCTCCCGCAACCAGTCACGCTGCTGCTGCTGCCACAGGGCGCTCCGTTCCTCATCCGGGCCAGCGTGAGGAGGGGTGGGTGCGGAGATGCCGTCTTCCAGCTCGCAGCCGACCCCAAACAGCCGTGCGCTGCTGGACTGGACCTGGAAAAAGGCAATGGCCGCAGCGTCGGGCACCGCCGCGGAGGCATACAGGGGCAGTTGCGGCGATTCCGGTCGATGACCCACCCATGACCCGGTCCTGAGATTTTTGCTGGTCTTGTAGTCAATGACCAGCAGTTGCCCGTCTACCCGGTCGATACGGTCCACGCTGCAGCCGATCTGCAGCCCCGCCAGCTCGACGGTGTGTCTCTGCTCGGTCCCTGCAACCACGAAATCGCGCCGCTGCAGGTCAGTTTCGATGGCCTGCTGCAGCGCAGCGAGTTGCCAGGTTGCCTCCACGGCCCGCCCGCGTGGCCCCAGCCGCTGCCCTGCGTGTTTCTCGAGAGCCTCCCTCACGCAGGAGTGAGCCCGTTGCAGCCGCCCCTCGGGCGTCATCGACAGGAGCGTCTGACGGTCGCGGGTCTCGTCCCAGAAGCGCTTGAGGGCTGCATGCAGAATGGACCCGCGCAGCGCATGGTTGACGCCCTCCGCAGGTTCCTCGCGCTGCTGTGCCGCGACACGCAACTGGGCGAAGGCACGAAAGGGGCAGGCGCTCTGCCACTCGAGCAGCTTGGAGCCTCCCCGTATCGCGCCCGACAGCCGCCGGACCGGCGTCGGCGGGACCGGTTCCAGCGAGCCCGTGCCGAACAGCTGCTGCGATCTTGATGGACTGGGTGGTGCCGGGGCGTGGTCCGGCGCCGACCCGACCAGCGGGCTGGGTGACTGGGCGGCTTCGTCTTCCACCGCGGGCCAGCTGATGACCAGCTCGCTGGCAGACCGGGCCCAGCAGTCCAGCAGGCTGCGGGCCTCGCCGATGCGCTCTTCCGCATCCGTACCCGGCAGTTTCAAGGTGCGTTGCAGGGCAATCGGCAGAAGGGGATCCAGCGCAATCGCCTCGGGCCATCGGCTGGCTGACAAGCCGGCCACCCACAGGCCATCGAGGTCCATGCCAGGATCCACGTAGCGATCGAAGAGCCACAGGCGTGGAGTTCCACGCTCCGGCTGGAAGGGCGCTTCAAGGTGCCGACACAACAGGCCTGTCGCTGCGTCCGATGCCAGCGGCCCGAGCAGGTCGGCTGCCGCCGCCAACCGGCGCAGCGCGGTGCCGGCTGCCTCGACGGCCTGATACTCGTCGCTACCCAATGATTCGCGCCCGGGCCATCGCCACAGTTCGAGGCAGGCCGAAAAACCCTCGATCCATGCGTCCATGGTCGAGCGGCGGTGGGTTCTCATCAGCTGAGCGTTGGCCCCGGAGAGGGCGCCGGCCAGCTGGGTCAGTCCTCGCTGTTCGCTCTCGTCCACCAGCCAGCGAGCGCTGAAGGTCGGCCGACAGCGGGTTCTCAGCTCCGCTTCGAAGGACGCCAGCACCCCGTGATCCTCCAGGTCGAGATAGCGCGAACGCAGCAGCCGGGACAGGATCGGCCATTCGATGGAGCGGCTCGTGCACACCCGTAACACGTCCAGCAGGGTCTCGATGACGCCGAAGCTGCACAATGACTCGCCGCCCGGGAGGTCAAACACCCGTTCCCGGTCGGTGTGCCCAGGCGTCTCCAGCTCGGGTTGCAGAACCGAAAGCAGGTCACGCTCGATGGAAGCTCTGGCGTCACCAAGCTCGGGGGTGATGACCGCCAGACGCGCGCCGGGATCCTGAGCGAGGCGTTCTCTGGCCCAGGCCAGCCAGGTACTGCGCTCGGCAGCACCATCGGAAGCCTGGTGGAATGATGGCCTGACGGGTGTGGATGGATCGAGCGTCGAGGCGACCTTCCAACCCGCCTGCTCGAGGCCGGCCAGGAGGCCGGCCAGCGCCGGC
>JAUMBX010000189.1:0-3902 GCA_032119515.1 Steroidobacteraceae bacterium
CTCACGATGGACTCATCGATTGAAGCAGCGGCTCGAGACCTGGGTCGGGCCGGAGCACACCTGGGCCAAGGTCGGCGCCATCGCGGCTACCGGCGCGGTCCTGCTGTTGTTCCTGCCGATCTATCCCATACGCATCGAGGGAAATTTCATCGTGCGCAGCGAAGAACAGTCCTACCTGAGCGCGCCCTTCGACGGCTTCATCCAGTCGGCCGCAGTGCGACCGGGTGATGTCCTCACCAATGGAGCCACGCTCATGCGCTTCAACACCGAGCAAATCGAGTTGGAGGAATCGGCGGCGATCGCCGACCAGACCCGCTACCTCCGCGAGGCTGAGAAGGCGCGGGCCGCTCGGAATTTGGCCGAGATGCGGATCGCGCAAGCTCAGGCGGATCAGGCGGCAGCTCGCCTCGGACTGGTCCGCCACCGTCTGTCGCAGGCAACTCTCAAAGCTCCGTTCAACGGGGTCATCGTCGAGGGGGATTTGCGCCAACGCATCGCCGCTCCGGTTCGCCAGGGTGATCCCTTGTACAAGTTTGCTCGCATTGATTCCCTATTCATCGAGGCCGAAATCAGTGAGCGAGATGCCCATCGCCTGACCAGCAAGGCCACGGGCGAAGTCGCCTTCGTGGCCCAACCGGACTCGAAATATCCGGTGCAGGTGCTGCGTGTGGAGCCGTCGGCCGTGCCCAAAGAAACGGGCAATATCTTCATTGTGCGGGCCTCCCTCACCGGAGCTCCGCAAACCTGGTGGCGCCCGGGCATGAGCGGTCTCTGCAAGATCGACTCAGGCCGTGGGACGCTCTTCTGGATCCTGACCCACCGCACGGTGGATTTCCTGCGACTGAACCTCTGGTGGTGAGCATGTCCGACGCACCTGCCACATTCAGCGAGTCTTGGTATCGGGTCGCTTCCCAGCGACTGGCCCTGAGACCGACCGTCCGCGCCCGCCGTCAACTCTTCCGCGGCGAGCGCTGGATTGTTCTCGAGGACCCCTTCACCAACCAATTCTTCCGGGTCCGTCCCGAGGTCTATGAGTTTCTCGGGCGACTGCGTCCGGACCGGACTGTGGAAGAAGTCTGGAAGGAGTGCTTTGAGCGGTTCCCCGTCACGGCACTCGGTCAGGAGGCGGTGATCCAGATCCTCGCCCAGCTGTACCATTCCAATCTGCTCCAGTACCCGATGGCCGTCGATGCCGCCGACCTGTTCCGGCGCTTCGAGAAGACCCGCCAGCGCGAGATCCGTTCGCGCTGGATGAACATCATGTTCGCACGCTTCCCGCTGCTGGATCCGGACCGTTTCCTGGTCCGCACCCTGCCCTGGGTGGGCAAACTGATCAGCCCGTTCGGAGCGTTCCTCTGGTTCATCGTGGTGGGCTGGGCCCTCAAGGTCGCCGCCGACCATGCTCCCAGCCTTCGTGATCAGGCCCAGAGCGTGATCGCGCCGGACAACTTGTTTCTGCTCTACACGGGCTTGATCATCGTCAAGACCCTCCACGAGTTTGGGCATGCTTACTTCTGTCGCCACTTTGGCGGAGAGGTGCACGTCATGGGCGTGCTGTTGATGATATTCACGCCGGTGCCCTACATGGACGCCACATCAGCCTGGGGCTTCCGAGAGCGTCACAAACGGGTGCTCGTCGGGGCAGCCGGCATGATTGTCGAACTCTTCGTGGCGGCTCTGGCCACCTTTGTCTGGGCCAGCAGCGGCGTCGGCCTGGTCCACAATCTGGCCTACAACATCATGCTAGTGGCCTCGGTCTCCACCCTGCTCTTCAACCTCAACCCGCTGCTGCGCTTTGACGGTTACTACATTCTGTCGGACTTGATCGGGATTCCCAATCTCACCCAGCGCTCCATGCAGCAACTGCGCGCCCTGGCGGAGCGCCATCTCTTCGGGCTGCGCAAAGCCAAAGGCCCCGGCAGCACGAAGTCCGAGTCTATCTGGCTTGGGATCTTCGGATCCCTGAGCGGCGTGTATCGTGTGTTCCTCTTTGCCGGCATCCTCCTGGTCATTGCCGACCAGTTCTTGTTGCTGGGCCTCATCATGGCGGCGGTGTGTGCCGTGGTGTGGATCGCCACGCCTGTCGTGCGCTTGGTCAGTTACCTCGGATCCAACCCCTCCCTTGGACGGCATCGTGCCCGAGCCGTCGCAGTGACCCTCGCGCTGGCGGCTGTGCTGCTGGTCTTCTTGCAGTTCATTCCATTTCCCAGCCATTTCCGGTCTCCCGGAGTGATCCAGAGCCGCCAGTGGATGGAACTGCATAGCCGGACCGCCGGGAAAGTGGTCCGTCTTTTGGCCCAACCCGGAGCAGCGGTTCAGACCGGGCAACCGCTCGTTCAGATGGAGAACCCCGAAATCGACATCCAGCTGGCAGGGGCTCGAGCCGGACTCGTCGAAGTGGAGACGCGGATCCGTCAGGCGCTCCACGAATCGACGCCGAACCTCAAGCCGCTGGAGAGTCTCAAGAATTCCGTGGTCAAGACCATCGAGCGCCTGGAACGCGAGCAATCTGATCTCACCGTGCGTGCCTCGCAGAATGGCCTGTGGTTGATTCCCGAGTCCGAGGGATTGATCGGCCGCTGGATGGCCAAGGGCGGAGTCATCGGCGCCCTGATCGACACCAATGGATTCCAGTTCCAGGCCACCATCCTCCAGGAGGACGGCGACCGAATCTTCCAACGACCGCCGAGCGCTGCCGAAGTTCGTCTGAGCGGCGAGGCCGGCCGACGCTTGCGTGTGGACGGCATCCGGGTCATCCCCGGGGAACAGCGCCAATTGCCCTCGGCGGCCTTGGGTTGGAGGGCTGGGGGACCCGTTCCCACGTCAGCCCGCGACAACGAAGGACGCCAGGCAGCCGAGCCCTTCTTCGAGGTGAACGGAAACGTCTCCGACCCGGCCGGAGCCCTGCTGCTGCATGGCAAATCTGGCTGGATCCGATTCGATCTGCCCAACGAACCGCTCCTGCCCCGGTGGATCCGGTCGCTGAGACAACTCCTGCAAACACGCTACCAGGTGTGACCACTCCGACCGAGTTCTACCGTCGCACCGACTACCGATCCCCGGCCTCACTGCCCAAGGGAGTCGATGCCTGGGCCAACCGATGGATCGGAGCCTACCGTCGTCGAGGCAGCGCGCTGCACCAACTCCGCCAACGCGCCACGGAGGCGGAAGTCCTGTGGGGCCAGATCCAAGACTGCACGGACCATCAACTGCGGGTCCGCATCCTGGAACAACGCGAAATCATCCGTCGCGGAGGGCGGGCTGCGGAATCGAGTCTGCTTCCGGCGCTCGCCGCCATCCGAGAAGCGGCCCATCGACAACTTGGGCTCATGGCCTTTCCCGAACAGTTGATGGGAGCCCTGGCTCTCCATGGAGGCTTTCTGGCGGAGATGGCCACCGGTGAAGGCAAGACGCTCACCGCGGGCATTGCCGCGGTGTTGATGGCTTGGAATGGGCGCCCGTGCCATGTCGTCACCGTCAACGACTACCTGGTGGAGCGCGATGCTCAATGGCTTGGCCCCCTGTACCGGTTCTGTGGAATCCATGCAGGCTTCGTCACCGCCCAGCACTCCCCAGAAGAACGCCGCAAGGCCTACGCCTGCGACATCACCTACACGACCAGCAAAGAAGTCGTCGCCGATTTCCTGCGCGATTCGCTGAAGCTCGGGCAACTGCGCAACCCCACCCGTCGCCTCGTCCAACACCTGCTGCACCCGAAACCTGAGGCGCAAGATGGCCTGGTGATGCGAGGACTGCACTCGGCCATCATCGACGAGGCCGACAGCATTCTCATCGATGAAGCCGTCACGCCCCTCATCATCTCAGCCCCGCGGGCCAATGATTCCCTGAAGGAGGTCGTCCACATTGCGCAATCCATTGCGCAACCCCTGGAGGCATCGACG
>JAUMBX010000190.1:0-2529 GCA_032119515.1 Steroidobacteraceae bacterium
ATCGGCCCGGTCGCGCCGCGATGATCCGGTGAGGACAGCAACAGCTGCTCGATGGCCTGGACCTCTCCAGGTCGGCTGCGGTCGACCAGTCGCAGGTGCCAGGCGTCGCCAGAAATGGCGTGGTTCTGGAAGCTGAGCAGCGGCCGGTGGAGGTCCATGCGTTGCGAGAGGCGTCCCTCCAGCGAGGTGTAGGCCTCGCACTCGGCGAAGTCCCGGTGAAAACGGAACCAGCCGGTGCCCATGAAGCGATCGCCGACCGTCAACCGCACGAAACAGTCCCGTGGCATCCAGTCCGGGCCAAGGGCGTAGACGATGTCGCGGGTCACCGAGGGGCGGTCGTCGATTTCGCAGTGGGCGCTCAGGGTGCGCGAGCCGTCTCCATGGACGTTGATCTCGAAGCGCTCCCGGCCGCGCTCCTGTCCCATCCGCTCGGGCTTGCGGCTGGTGTAGAGGATGGTCCCGCGCAGGGTGCGGTGGTCACGCTGGATGATCGAGTCTGGCATGGCCCAAGCTTAGCCGATGTGCATACCCACAAACATCTGGACTCAGCCGCTGCGGACCCGCCATCCCAGGCGCTCGACCACTTCAGCGACAAAGGAGTAGGCGGCCGGCACCACCAGCAGGCTCAGGACGGTCGAGGAGACCAGCCCCCCGATCACGGCGATGCCCATGGGAGCGCGAAAGGTCGAATCGCCACTGAGTCCGAGGGCCACCGGGAGCATGCCGGCTCCCATGGCGATCGAAGTCATCACGATCGGCCGGGCGCGCTTGCGGCAGGCATCGATGATGGCCTCGTGGCGCTGCAGCCCGCGTTCCTCGGCAATGATCGCGTAGTCGACCAGCAGGATGGAATTTTTTACGGCGATACCCATCAGCATGAGCATGCCTATGAGGGCCGGCATGGTCAGTGCATTGCCGGTCAAGAGCAGGCCGCCGAAGGCCCCGCCAATTGACATCGGCAGGGCAATCAGCAGCGAGATCGGGGTGATGGCGTGATTGAACAGGACCGCCAGGATGGCGTAGACGCAGAACACGCCGGTGAGCATGGCGATGATGAAGCTGCCGAACAGCTCGCTCTGCCGCTCGGCATCACCCGTCATGCCTCGCACGATGCCTTCCGGCAGGGCCTGCAGGGTCGGGGCCTGCTCGACCAGCGCCTCTACCTCGCTCAGGGCCCGCCCGTTCAACTCGACGTCGATGTTGACGTTGCGCATCCGCTGGAAGCGGTCTATTTCTGCCGGGCCGCTGCCCAGCTCGATGGTCGCGACGCTTGACAGCGGCACCGAGCCGCCGGCAGCGGGTACCCTGAGCAGGTTGAGGGTCGACGGATCCTGTCGCGCGGCGTCGAGCAGCTGCACCCGGATGGGCACCTGCCGGGTTGGCAGATTCAGCTTGGGCAGCCGGAAGCTGACGTCGCCACTGGTGGCGATACGGATGGTGTCGGCGAGGGCTTCCGTGGTGACGCCCAGTTCGGCTGCCCTGGCGAAGTCCGGCCTGACCAGCACCTCCGGGCGCAGCAGCGCGGCGCTCGAGCGAACCCGCCCGAGTCCGGAAATGCCGCGCAACTCGCGCTCGACGTCGGCGGCGGTCTGGTTCAGCAATCCCGCATCGTTGCCGGCCAGCACCACGGTGACGGTCTCTCCGCTGTCGCCCATGCCGAAGGAGGTCCGCACTCCGGGCAGGGTGTCGAGCAGGCTGCGCGCGACCTCCTCAAACTCGGTCTGGGTGCGGATGCGTTCGCTGCCGGTCAGGCGATTGACGGTGAGCGAGGCACTGCGGACGTCGCCCGAAGTAGTGCGCCCGCCGGGTGCGTTGCTGGTCAGCGGCGCGCCAATCGCAGTGAAGAGGCCGACTACGTCGGGTTCCGACTGGAGCAGGCTGACCGCGCGCTCGGCAACCGCACGCGTGTCGTCCAGCGACGCGCCTGGCGCCAGTTCAATCCGGATCAGGCTTTCATCCAGGTCGTCCTTGGGAATGAAGCCGGTGGGCAGGAACACCAGCAGCGACATGGACAGGAAGAACACCACGGTGGCCGCCAGCAGGGTGCGGAAGCGATGATGGAGCGTCCAGTCGGCCAACACCGCATAGGCCTCCAGCCAGCGGGGCCTGATCTCCGGCCTGTCGTTCGGACGGAGGAGGTAGGCCGCCATCATGGGTGTCAGCATGCGTGCCACCGCCAGTGAGATGAGCACTGCGGCGACGGCCGTGAAGCCGAAGTGCTGGAAGAAGCGCCCCGGGATACCCGGCATGAAGGTGACCGGCAGGAATACCGCGGCGATGGTGAGGCTGGTGGCGATGACCGCAACACCGATTTCGTCGGCAGCCTCCATGGCCGCACGGCGCGGTTCCTTGCCCTCGCGCTGGTGACGCACGATGTTCTCGATCTCGACGATCGCGTCGTCCACCAGGATGCCGACCACCAGCGACATTGCGAGCAGCGTCACCGTATTCAGGGTGAAGCCCATCCATTGCATCAGCAGGAAGGTCGGGATGATCGACAGCGGCAGGGCGGCTGCCGTGATCCAGGTG
>JAUMBX010000191.1:0-2091 GCA_032119515.1 Steroidobacteraceae bacterium
CACAACTGGTCGAGGCCGGCATCAACCTCGGCCGCGGTACGGAGGCAGCACTCGTTGGCCCGCTGCAGCGCATCGATCGACAACCCATGCGCCTCGCAGCGCTCGACCAGCTCGGCAGCGCTGGTGAAGGGATGGGGCAGCCCGGTGGGCGGCTCGGGCGGCCGACCGCATTCGGCCTCCGCCAGCACGACCCCGCCGCCGATCGAGTAAAACACCGCGGAGGAAAGCGCCTGGCCGGATGCGTCGCGCGCAGTGAAGCGCAGGCCGTTGGCATGCCCCGGCAGCCGCTCAGCGACATGTTCGCGCAGGTCGAGCCGAGGATCGAAGCGGATGGCATGCACCCCGGCGAGCGCCAGCGGACCGCCCGTCATCACCCGCTCATGGAGGGGGGCGACGAGATCGGGGTCGAGGTCCACCGGGTCATGGCCCTCCAGTCCACAGAGCAGCGCCCGATCGGTGCCATGACCACGGCCCGTCAGCGCGAGTGAGCCGTACAGGTCGACGTGGACGGACTGGACCGCGGTGATCCGGCCCTCCTCGCAGAGCGCCGCCACGAAACGCCGGGCGGCCTCCATCGGACCCATCGTATGCGAAGAGGAAGGGCCGATGCCGGGACGGAACAGGTCGAAGACCGAGACCTCGACCACGTGGTCAGCCCTGAGGGATGTCCGGCAGGGCGGACAGCCGGGCGGTGACCAGCACGACCAGTTCGCGGGCCAGTGCCCGGCGGATGTCGTCCTCCTCGTGCTGCATGGCCAGCACAGCGGTCTCGTCGTAGGCATAGTCACGGACCAGGGTCAGCACCTGTCGCGCCAGCACTTCCCTGCCGTCCACCTCGACCGAAAATTCGACCGTATAGAACAACTCGTATTCCTCAGGCGTGTTCCTGGCCGAGATCGTCAGCACCTCGCGCTCCACGCGGTCCTCGTGGATGCGGATCACTGCCGTCGCATCGGCGCCCGCGGCCACTGCGGGCACCCCGGCCAGTACCAACCCCTCCACCAGCGCGGCATGGAAGGGCGTGTACGGATCGGCTGCCTCGATGTAGGGACGTTGCAGGACGGCCGGCATCTGCCCGGCACCACGCAACTGGAAACCGCAGCCGGCCAGTACGGCCATGCACAGCAGCACCGCGGGAACGTAGCGACCCACTCAGATCACCACGTTGACCAGTCGGCCCGGCACATAGACGAACTTCCTCACCGGCTGATTGCCGATGAACCGGGCCACCGCCTCGTCTCCCAGGGCAGCCGCCCGGGCCTCTGCCTCGCCTGATCCAACCGGCAGCAGGACCTTGCCCCTGAGCTTGCCATTGACCTGCACGATGATTTCCACCGACTCCTGGTGC
The DNA here is from genome assembly GCA_032119515.1 of Steroidobacteraceae bacterium. Taxonomy (GTDB): domain Bacteria; phylum Pseudomonadota; class Gammaproteobacteria; order Steroidobacterales; family Steroidobacteraceae; genus SG8-30. The sequence continues at coordinate 1,349 of JAUMBX010000191.1, forward strand.
AGTGCAGCCTGGTCGGCGACGGGCCACGCAGCGTCGACCAGGAGCCCGGGATGACCCAGCGCCTGCCACAAGGCCTGGGTAGCGTGCGGCACCACCGGGGCCAGCATGAGGACGGCAAACTCCAGCGCCTCCTGGATCACCGCGCGCCCCTGCCCGCCGGCATCCTCGAGGCGGTTGACCGCGTTCAGGAGTTCCATGACCGCGGCAATGGCGGTGTTGAAAGTCCGCCTGCGGCCCATGTCGTCGGTGACCTTGACCACCGTCTGGTGGGCCAGGCGCCTGAGGTCGCGCTGGGAGGGCGACAGGGCGCCCGCGTCGAGCCCGGGCACGGCCCCGCCCTCAAGGTGGGCATAGACCGCCTTCCACAACCGCTTCATGAAGCGGTAGGCACCCTCCACACCCTCGTCGGACCATTCAAGGGTCTGCTCCGGCGGCGCGGCGAACATCATGAACAGCCGGGGCGTGTCCGCCCCATAGCGCTCGATCAGGGCCTGCGGATCCACGCCGTTGTGCTGGCTTTTCGACATCTTGGCCATACCGCCATGAATCACCGGCGCCCCATCGGCCTTGAGCACTGTGCCCACCCGCACGCCACGCTCGTCCAGCACCGACTCGCAGTCGCCTGGATTGAAGTAGGTCCTGCGCCCGCCCTCGCCCTCGCGGTAGCAGACTTCGTTCAGGACCATGCCCTGGGTGAGCAGGTTGGCGAACGGTTCATCCAGCGTGGTCAGGCCGCAATCGCG
>JAUMBX010000192.1:0-3136 GCA_032119515.1 Steroidobacteraceae bacterium
ACTACTACCTGGCCGCCTTCCTGGTCGGCGCGTACCAGGAAACCCTCGGCGACCTGCACAACCTGTTCGGCGACACCCATGTGGTCCACATCCGCCTTGACGAGGCCCATGGCTGGTGGATCGAGGAAGTGGTCAAGGGCGACACGGCCAACAAGGTGCTGGCCTACATGCAGTACGACACCGACGAGCTCTATCCGCGCTTCGCCCGGGATTGCGAGCGGGCGATGCGCGACGGCAGGCTGAGCGTGGCGGAAGGGCAGGCCCTCAAGCGCTTTTACGAGCGCGAGCTGGCCGGCTACACCTACCTGGAGCCCGAGGGAACCGACTGAGCCGTGCAGGTTTGCGCCGGGCGCGCTAGCATCCGGGCCTCGGCCCCCGCAACCCCAGGAGCAGACCCCATGCAACACAGGTCAGTACCGATTCTCTTGGCCGCCGCGCTGTCACTCGCCGTACCGCTGGCCCTGGCCACCAAGCCGCAGGCTCCCACCCTCGACCTCGACACCCCCGAGGGCACCATGGCCGCCATGCGCAAGGTCCAGTGTTCGCTGAACGACGGCGAGCCAGTGACCTACTACTGGCACGGCAACATGTACAGCCGCGTCGCCGGCGAGCCGGACCGGCTGCTTTTCAAGGTGGTCGGCATGAACGTGCGACAGTGCCAGGGCGTCAGCGATCCCGAGAAGGGCGCCGGCTATCGAATGGTATCGCGCGAGATTCTCCTCTACGTCGACCCCCAGACCGGCGAGGTCGCCCGGACCTGGAAAAACCCCTGGACCGGGGAGGAGGTCGAGGTCCTGCACGTGGCCAACGACCCCGTGAACAGCACCGCCTGGACCATCGGCCGGGACGGCAAGCCAGCCAGCTGGCGCGGCTCCATCCAGGGAGATCGATGGTGGATGACCAGCACCATCCCGCTGTTCTACACCAATCCGCTCGGCGGCGATTACCAGCGCTACGTGGGCGGCGTCTATCACGCCACCGAGATGTTCAACTTCATGGGCGACCTGGACGGACTGGTGGACGGGCGCCTGGCCACCGCCCCGACCCAGGTGGGCTGGGTGCGCATGTCCGGCTGGCTGCCCTGGATGCAGATGAGCGGTCGCGAGGGCCTGGTCTACTTCCATACGGCCGGAGTCAAGCTGGGCGCCTGGGACGAGCTGCCGTCGGTCATGAAGGACGAGATCGCGGCCAGCTACCCTGAGTACCGCGAACCGCCACCGCTCGATGACGAGCGCCCCAATGAAACCAGCTGGACCTACTTCATGAAGAAGGTCACGCCCAAGCCGATCGGGAGGCACCGGTGAGCGCGCGCCTCTGGGGACTGGCTGCCGCCTTGACGGTGGCCGCGACGGGGCTGCTGGGCGTGCCGACCAAGGCTGGAGCGGCAGCCAGGGCGGTCGAGATCATGCTGGACGAGGCCATCGCCGGGGATCACCGTTCGGCCGCCAATCGCGAGCGGGATGCCTGGCGCCATCCCAAGGAGACCCTGCTCTTCTTCGGGCTGGAACCCGGCATGACCGTGATGGAAGTCTGGCCGGGCGGCGGCTGGTACACGGAGATCCTGGCGCCGGTGCTGCAGGAAGGGGGTGGCCGGTTGCTGGCAGCCAGCTGGGATCCGGCCTCGGACAGCGACTTCGTGAAGAAGGCCCTGGCCGGCTTCCGGACCAAACTGGACGCCCGCCCCGACCTGTACGGCAGGGTCGAGGTCACCGCGCTGCAATACCCGACGGCGATGGAACCAACTGTGCCCGGCACCGTGGATCTGGTCCTTACCTTCCGCAACCTCCACAACTGGATGCCCCGTGATGCGACCCGCCCCATGCTCGAGGCCATGTTCAAGGCCCTGAAGCCAGGGGGGCTGCTCGGCGTGGTGGAACACCGTGCCTCGACCGATCAGCCCCAGGATCTGCAGGCGAAGTCCGGCTACGTCCGGGAGGATTACGCCGTGGAGTTGATCGAGAGCGTAGGCTTCAGGCTGGAAGCCACCAGTGAGATCAACGCCAACCCGGCCGATACCAGGGATTACGAGGGTGGCGTGTGGACCCTGCCCCCCACCCTGCGCCAGGGTGAGCGTGATCGCGAGCGCTTCCTGGCCATCGGCGAAAGTGACCGCTTCACGCTGCGCTTCAGGAAACCGGCCGAATGAGCGGACGCGGGTCAGGCAAGGGTGCCGGCCGGATCACGGCCCTGCGGATCCGCACCCCGGCGCGCTCCCGCCTCGATCCGGACATGCGCCGGTACTTCGAGGTCTGCGAGGACAAGATCGGTCACGTACCGAACGTGCTGCTGGCCTACAGCGCGCACGGGCCCAAGCTCAGGAACATGGCCAACTTCTACAACGAGTTGATGCTCGGCGAATCGCCGCTCAGCAAGCTGGAGCGGGAAATGATCGCCGTGGTCGTCTCCTCGGCCAATCATTGCTACTACTGCCTGGTGGCGCATGGGGCCGCGGTGCGCTGCATGTCCATGGACCCTTCGCTCGGCGAGTTGCTGGCCAGCAATTACCGGTCCGCCACGCTTTCGCGCCGCCATCGCGCCATGCTGGACTTCGCCCACCGGCTGACCGTGAGCCCGGACGAAGTGGGCGACGAGGACCGCCAGCGGCTGCGCAAGGCCGGCTTCAGCGAAGAGGCCATCTGGGATATTGCCGAGGTGGCAGCCTTCTTCAACTTCACCAATCGCCTGGCCACCGCCACCGACATGATGCCCAACGACTGCTATCACGCGCAGTGCCGCGGGTGAGCCTGCGGCAACGGCAGACCGTTCATCGCGGGCGGGTCCTCAGGCTGGACCTCGAGACGGTCGTGCTGCCCGATGGCCAGACGGTCGAGCTGGAGATCGCCCATCATCCGGGTGGGGCAGCCGTGGTGGCCCTCGACGAGGCAGGGCGGGTCTGCCTGCTCCGGCAATACCGTCACGCGGCAGGAGGCTGGTTGTGGGAAATTCCCGCTGGGAAACTCGACCCGGCGGAGTCGCCCGAGGCCACGGCCGTTCGCGAACTGGGGGAAGAAGCCGGCCTCATCGCCCGGGACTGGGAATCGCTGGGGCGGATCATTCCCTCCCCGGGGGTGCTCACCGAAGTCGTCCACCTCTTCCTGGCGCGCGGGCTGCAAGCCACTGTCGCCAACCCAGAGGG
>JAUMBX010000193.1:0-5500 GCA_032119515.1 Steroidobacteraceae bacterium
ATAGCACGTTTCATACATTTTTCCTTCCGAAGAGCAAGGGGGGGCGATGTGAAAACACTGCAGATGCCACGCAGATTCTGAAGGCTACGCCCAGGGCGCGATGGCAGTCAACCGTGTGGTGGAAGTCTGCTCCAAGGCGGGGTCGGCGGCGCCGGTGCCGCCGCCGTCGCAGCCAGCCTGCTGTTAATCCGAAGGGGAGGGTATTAGTATAAATGCGATGCGCCACAGCGCACCGCCCTTGGTTCTGTTGCTTCTCCTCTCCAGCCCTGCCTACGGGGCCGATGCTCCTTCGGCTGAGTTCCTCGCCCGCGTGGCTGCCATGTGCGGCACTGCATATAGTGGACGCATCGTCGCTAACGAGCCCGCGCAGCCCGACGATGCGTTCGTGGGCAAGGTGCTGGTGATGCACGTGCGCACCTGCGAGCCGGGACGGGTGCTCGTGCCGTTTCATGTCGGCGACGACCACTCACGCACCTGGGTACTCACCCTGCAGGGTGATCGGCTGCGCCTGAAGCATGATCATCGTCACGCGGATGGCAGCGAGGATGAGATTACTCAGTACGGGGGTGACAGCACCGCGCCCGGTACGGCGACCCGCCAGGAGTTTCCGGTGGACCAATTCTCGATCGACCTCTTCAATCGCACGGGCCGGGCCGTCTCCACGGTCAATACCTGGGCGATGGAGGTGGTGCCTGGGCAGACGTTCACGTACGAGCTGGCGAGGCCTACGGGCCGATTGTTCAGGGTGGAGTTTGACCTCACGCAGACCGTGGATACCCCGCCAATACCCTGGGGGCACCTTGAGTAAAGCCAGCCTGTCCAGCGCGCCGCAGCCCGCCGCAGAACGCTCCTTTGCTTTGACTGTTGCGGCGGGCCTGAGCGCGATTCTGGTCGGGCTGGGACTCGCCCGGTTCGCCTTCTCTCCGCTGCAGCCTGCCCTGGTGGGAGACGGCTGGTTCTCTGCTCATGTGTCGGCCCTGTTGGCCTCTGCCAATCTGGTGGGCTACCTGGCCGGTTCCATGCTTGCGGCGCCCTTGTCGCATCGCTTTGCGGCAACCCACCTGCTGCGAATCATGATGTTCAGTATTGGTTTGTCGTTTCTCGCGGGTTACTTCCAGCACTATCCCCTGGCCTGGCATTTCGGTTGGCGCTTCGTATCGGGGCTGGGTGGCGGCATGATAATGGTCCTCGCCGGGCCGCTGGTGGTCAGCCAGGCCAAGCCAGAGCATCGTCCGCTGGTTAGTCAGGTCGTGTTGCTCGGCATCAGCCTGGGGATCGTGATGGCGGGTGCGTTGATGCCCATGCTCTTGGCGCGGGGACTGGGCTCGACGTGGTTGGTGCTGGGCGCAACGGCCCTGGCGTTGACTGCGGTGGCCTGGTTCATGTGGCCGCCGGCGCAAGTCAGCGTCAAAAGTGCCGACAGCGTGGAGGTGAAATCGGGATGGTTCAGCCTGCAGTATGCGCTGCTGGCCGTAGGGGTCGTGCCGCAGATGGTCTTCCTCGTCGACTACATTGCGCGTGACCTTGATCTGGGCGTCACGGTCGGATCCCGCTTTTATCTCGTTTACGGGTTCGGCGCCTTCCTGGGGCCCGTGCTCTATGGTGCGGCCCTGCGGTTTGCCTCGGTCAGGCAGGTTCTCCGGTTGGCAGTCGGGATCCAGCTGGTGGCCATCATCCTGCTGATCATGACCATCAAGAGTGGGGCCCCCCACCTGCTGCTGGTGGCCTCCAGCGCGCTGGCCGGATTGGGCATGCCGGGGCTCGTGGCCATATTCCTGGCGCGTAGCCAGCAGATCGGCGGTGGCGATGCCCTCAAGGCAGGGCTGGTGTGGGGTCGGGCCATCACCGCTTTCTCCGTAGGCCAGGCCCTGTGTGGTTTTGCCACGGCACATCTCATTGCTGAGTATGGCGAGCAGGGCAGGGGCTATCCGATCCTGTTCACCTTCAGTGCCGCGGCGCTGGTGCTGGCCCTCGCAGTCGACTGGCGAATCAAGGATTGAGCCGACCGGCGTCAGCCGGTGCCGGGTGAAGTCGATTCCAGTTAGTGAGATTGACTCTCATTTCGATCCGGCTTAGGATCGTAACGAGAATCATTCTCATCACTTGCTGGAGTCCCGTGCATGATCTCGCCTAAGCGGTCCCTTTCCCTGGCGGGCCTGATCGGAGTGCTGCTGGTCCCTGCAGGCGCACTGGCCGAGGGTGAAGCGGAGGCTGCCGAGCCGATTGGCGAGGTGATCTACGTGTACGGCACGCGGGATCTCTACCGGGAGGAGGAGACCGGCTCAGCGACCCGTACGCCCACGCCCATCGAGGAGTTGCCGCAGTCCGTCTTCGTGGTCACTCGCGACGTTATCGATGACCAGGCCATGACTGGACTGGGTGATCTGGTGCGCTACGTCCCCGGGGTCACCATGGGTCAGGGCGAGGGGCACCGGGATGCGCCTGTCTTCAGGGGCAACCAGACCACCTCAGACTTTTTCTCGGACGGCATGCGTGACGACCTGCAGTACCTGAGGGACCTGTACAACGTCGAGCGGGTCGACGTGCTGAAGGGCTCCTCTGCCCTGGTGTTCGGTCGCGGGACCGGGGGCGGAGCGCTCAATCGCGTATCGAAGTACGCGAGCGGCAACCGGGTCCGTCAGCTGGATCTGCTCCTGGGCACTCACGGGCAGTCACGCCTGGCTGCCGACCTCGGCGATCAGCTGGGCGAGCGGCTCGCGGGCAGGGTGAACCTGGTGGTCGAGGAGAGCGACTCGTATCGCGACGAGGTCGAGATCGCCCGCCGGGGGGTGGCGCCAGCCCTCAGCTTCGAGTTCAGCGAGGCCACTCGCCTGGATGTGTTCGGCGAGTATTTTTCGGATGAACGCACCGTGGACCGTGGTGTGCCCTCACTGGAGGGGCGGCCCTGGAAGGGTCCGATAGACACTTTTTTCGGTAATCCATCCATCTCGGACAGCGACATCGAGGTGCTGACCGGTCGTGGCGTGTTGAGTCAGGACCTGGGCAGCGGACTCTCGCTGCGGGCCGTCCTGTCCTACGGCGACTATTCCAAGTTCTACGCCAACGTCTATCCGGGTGGCGCAGTGGATCCGCTTACGAGCAGTTCCCGGATTTCGTCTTACCTGGCCGCCACCGATCGTCAGAACCTGCTGGCACAGGCCGATTTCGTGTGGCGGGGCGGACTGGCAGGGCTGGAACATACGCTGTTGTTCGGCATGGAGGCGGGGCAACAGCGCAGCCGCAACCTGCGGAACAACAGCGCCTCTGCCGTCTTTTCCCTTGACGATCGCGGCGGCGATTTCGTGCCGGATTTTTCGCTTGCCCCGGCACTGGACAATGAAAACGACCTCGACCTGTTTGCGGTGCTGCTGCAGGACCAGATTGCGTTCACTGCGACCCTGAATGCCGTGGTCGGGTTGCGCTGGGACAGTTTCGACCTCGGCTTCGATGACCGCAGGGCTGGGACCCAGGATTACTCACGTAGGGATGACTTCCTCTCGCCCCGAGTGGGCCTGGTCTGGGAGCCTCTGCCAGGGTGGTCGGTGTATGGGGGTTGGAGCAAGGCCCTCCTGCCCCAGTCCGGTGAGCAGTTCAGTTCGCTGGATGCCACGCGGGCAGCGCTGGCGCCGGAGGAGTTCGAGAATTACGAAGTCGGACTGCGCTGGCAGCCGTCGTCCGGGTTGCTGCTTTCCGCCGCGCTGTACAGGCTGGATCGCACCAATACTTTGGCGCCCGGTGCCGTGCCCGGCAGCACGGTGCTGACCGGTTCCCAGCGCTCCGAGGGCGTGGAAATCTCGCTGCAGGGCGAACTGCGCGAGGGCTGGCACGTCATCGGCGCGATGGCCTTCCAGGAGGCGGAGATCACCTCGACCACTGCAGCGGCACCTGCCGGGCGCAAGGCGCCGCTGGTACCGGAATTCAGCGCCTCACTCTGGAACCGTATCCAGCTCAGCCCGAAATTCGACCTGGCCCTGGGTGTCGTGCATCAGGATGAGCAGTTTGCCTCGATCACCAACGCGGTCGTGCTTCCTCGCTATACCCGGCTCGATGCGGCGCTGTTCTACTTCGTGAGAGACAACCTGGACCTCCAACTCAACATTGAGAACCTCACCGACGAGCGTTACTGGTTCACCGCCCACAACGACGACAACATCACACCGGGCTCAGGAACCTCGGCGCGACTCACGCTCTCAGCCCGCTTCTGATCGGCGATACAGCAGGCGCCAGACGCTGTCCTGTCGTACCCGCAGCTGTTTAACTTAACCCGTTGGACTTGCACCGCCGCTCGGCCCATGCCACCGTGAAGGTGCATCAAGTCCCGGACATTTTTCCGGTGGCGCTTACGGGAGCGGGTTCTGATGTTTCATCTACTGTTGCTGTGCGCGGCGTCGCTGCTTGTCCAGTCGGCTTTCGCCGGTGACTCCACCGTCTCCCACGCGCGCTCCGTTGAGCCGGGCAGTCGCGTGACGGTAGAGGGCTCGGTCACCGTTCCCTCGGCGGCCTTTTCGTCTTCCACTTTCGATCAGGGTTTCGCGCTGCAGGACGACTCGGCCGGCATCTATGTGAGTCTCAGCGACGATCCGCACCTGCAGCTCCACCGTCGGGTCCGGGTGACCGGTGAGGTGGGCGACGACGGTTTCGGTCAACTGGTGCTTAGACCCGACTCGCTACACGACGTTGAGGTACTCAAAGGCGCATGGGCTTACCGGCCACAGTCGGTCAGCACCGGCTCGGTGGGCGAGACCACTGAGGGCCTGCTGCTGGAGGTGGAGGGCACAATCATTCGTGGCCCGACCAATGACCTGCCGTATGGCTACAGCCTTTTCATCGACGACGGGTCAGGTGAGGTGCAGGTGTTCATCGCGGCCAGTACCGGGATCAATCCGTTTCGCATCGGTTACCTGCGTCCCGGCACCACGATCCGGGTGACTGGCTTGAGCAGCCAGTTCCTCGCCAGTATTGAGGTGCTGCCTCGAACCACTGGGGACATTCACCGGGCGAGGTGAGCGGACTGGCGCAGCCGCTGCAGGTCGGCATGCCTGCTGGGGATGTCCGGGCGATCTGCCCCCAGCCGCAGGTCCCGCAAGGTTTCCAGCGCCCTCAGCAGCACCGGCAAGGGTGGCCCGCTGGCGGTCAGGTTGACCAGGTGTCGCTCGGCAAGTTCACCTGACGGCTTGGTGATGAATCGTCCCACAAGTTGGTCGTGATGCTGGGCGGCGGCCTGGCCGTGCAGTGCGCAGACCTCCAGGAACGCTTCGAGGTTGTCCCGATACCAGGACTGATGGTGGTTCGCTGGGTCGAGGGCCAGGAACTCATCCATCAGGCTCTGGCGTCGCATGCAGTCCCGCAGGATCGCCTGGTCCTCCGGCAGCATGAACAGGAACTTGTCGACCAGCAGCTGCGAGTAATAGGCGTGGTCTGCCCGGCAGAGCCCGAGCAGCAGGTCGATGACGTTGATGCCGGCGAAATCCCCGGCGTTGGCACCCCGGTACACGTGCTG
>JAUMBX010000194.1:0-5466 GCA_032119515.1 Steroidobacteraceae bacterium
AAGCTGGATGGCATCCCACCATTCCTGCGCGAACTCGTAGCGCCGCTCATGATCGCCCGGCTTGACGCCGAACATGTCGAACTCGTCCTCGTTCCAGCCGCACACGATGTTGAGGCCGAAGCGTCCGCCCGAGATGTGGTCGATGGTCGCCACTTCCTTGGCAGCCCGGACCGGATGGACCGTTGGCACGTGAAAGGTGGCAAACACGCCGATTCGCTCCGTCACCGCGGACAGTCCGGCTGCCCAGGTGAAGGTCTCGAAATTGCGGTGGTTGAAGTTCACCTTGCCGCCCATGCCCTTCCAGCGGGCCACCGGAATGACGGCCTCCAGTCCCAGGGAATCGGCCAGCTTGGCCACCCGCACCGACTCCGCCCACTCGATCTTCAGCGTGTCCGGCCGGTCCGTCATGGAACAGCCGCTGCTGACGTTCAGGCCGAAGACACCCAGCTTCAGCTTGTTGGGACTGACCAGCATCGGGTGGCTGGTATTCTGCATCTTCTCACTCATTCGTGACCCCTCACGATTGCGTCCTTCCTCAGTTGGCGACGGTTCCCTGGCTGCTGGCCCAGTCGCGCACGGTCTCACGGAGCACGCCCAGCGGCATGCCCCCGTTCATCAACACTACCTCATGGAACTGCTTCAGGTCGAACGCCTCGCCCAGGAGGCCTTCGGCCTCGGCTCGCATGTCGAGGATGGCCAGCTGGCCGGTCTTGTAGGCCGTGGCCTGACCCGGCCACACCACGTAGCGTTCGATCTCGCGGGTGACTTCCTCGGTGGTCATGCCGGTCCTGGCCACCATGTAGTCGATCGCCTGTTCCCGGTTCCAGCGCTTGGCGTGCATGCCGGTATCCACGACCAGGCGCACGGCGCGGAACATCTCTGCCTGCAGGCGGCCCAGATCGCCCAACGGGTCGTCGTCATACAAGCCCATGTCGGTCTTCGCGATGCGTTCCGAATACAGCGCCCAGCCCTCCGAGTACGCGCTGAAGGGCGAGACCTTGCGCAACAGGGGCACGCCCTCGATCAGCTGCGAGGCAGAGAGCTGGAAGTGGTGACCGGGGGCCCCTTCGTGGATCATCAGGGTGGGCAGGGTCCACTTGGGATTGTCGGCCGTGTCCTTCTGGTTGATGTAGAAGCGCCCGGGACGCGAGCCGTCGAGAGCCGGCGGGTTGTAGTAGCCGCCGGGCGAGGAGTCCTGGGCGTACTCGGGCACCCTCACGATCTCCAGCGGCTGCGGCGGGATGGTGATGAAGTACCTGGGCGCAATCGCCATGACCCGCGCGTCGATCGACTCCAGATAGTCGATCATCTCCTGCCGCCCTTCGTCGGTGTTCGGGAACTGCTGGACGGGATCTTTCATCAATTTCTGGACCCGCTCGGCAAAGCTCTCCCCCGTGACGCCCTGACTGTCGAGGATGGCCGCCATCTCGGCCTCGATCCGCGCCACCTCGGCGAGACCAATCTCGTGGATCTCGTCGGCCGTGTAGTCTGTCGTCGTATTGGACCGCAGGGCGGCCTCGTAGATGGCCTCGCCCTCCGGGATCCGCCAGATGCCGGCCTCGTGCGAGGCGCCGGGCAGCATCTCCTCGAACAGCGCGATCATGGCCTGGTAGCCGGGAATGACTTCGGTGTCCACCAGGCGCTCGGCCTCGGCGAGGAAGCGGGCGCGGTCATCGGCGCCGACGTCCTCCAGCTGCTCCAGCTTGGGCCCCAGCGTGGTGACCAGCGGGTTGGCCGCCGCACCTCCCTCGATGAAACTGCGCATGCCCACGAGCGCCTTCTCGATCACGAAATCTGGCGCCACGACCCCGAAGTCGCGGTCGTCGATGACCCGCTCGCGGGTCTCGCGCAGCACCCTGCCGAACTCGGCCACCCGCGACAGGTAGCGCTCGACGCTCTTGCGGTTCTTGATGACGTGGGTGTCGGTGAGGAACTGGGGCATGTTCACCGTCACTCCGGAGATCTGGTTGACCCGGTAACCGCCGTGCTCGAACTCCGCCTGACGGATCAGGTCGTCGAGGAACCAGGCCGTGATCTTCCAGGTCAGGAGCTCCTGGCCCTCGAGCCCGTCAGGGCCGTAGCGGTCCAGCCCCTGCCGGGCCTTGCGCAGCTTGGCCAGGCTTTCCTGTTCCTGCTCGCGGGTGTAGTCCGCCAGCCTGCCGCTATGGAAATCGAGCGGTGTGTTGTCGATGAAGCCCAACGAACTCAGGATCTCGGGCGAGTCCATGGCCAGCTGCAGCGTGATCTTGTTGACGTAGTTGTTGACCCCGACCGGGGTGAACCAGAACCACATCGAGGCCGCGCCGACGGCGACCAGCAGCAGGGCCACCGCGGCCCCGACGAACTTCATGAATGTCTTCATCAGCATCCCCTGAAACCCGCCGACAGTATCGTGGATTCCGCGCCATGACGCACCCCCAAACCAGGGGTTATCTGCCCATGCTTGCCCGGTAGTTTGCCGGCGTTGTGGTTGATCCTAGGCTATGCACCTCTTTCAAGGAGGTCCACGTTCATGGCCAACCTGCTCGATGAAGTGCTCAACGCCAACCGCGCTTATCAGGAAGCCTTCGGTGACAAGGGGTCCCTGGCGCTGCCGCCCGCCCGACGCTTCGCCATCCTGACCTGCATGGATGCCCGGCTGGATCCTGCGGGCTTTGCAGGCCTGGCCGAGGGCGACGCCCACGTCATCCGCAATGCCGGCGGCAGGGCGAGTGACGATGCCATCCGCTCGCTGGTGATCTCCCACAAGCTGCTGGGGACCCGGGAGTGGTTTGTCATCCACCATACCGACTGCGGCATGGAGCTGTTCACCGATGCCGTGATGGGCCAGCTGCTGGCCGAGGATCTGCACACGGCGCGCTTCGTCGAAGGCCGCTGGGAGAACCAGGCCAAAGCCGGTGGCAGCCCGGAGGGCCGCTACGTCAAATGGCTCACCTTCACCCACCTCGAGGACAGCGTCCGGGAGGATGTCCAGCGCATCCGCAACCATCCGCTGGTGCCCCGCGACATCCCCGTACACGGTTTCGTCTACGACGTGCGCTCGGGGAAGCTGCTGCCGGTCTCTTGACCGCCTCGGGCGGCCTCAATCGACGTAGTAGGCGATCGAGACGTTTTCGCGCAGCCCGGGGGAGACCAGGTCCACGACAGTGTTGGGGAAGGGCACCTTGCCGCGCTGGTCGGGCTGGGCGTGGCTCTGGTCCCAATCCCGCCAGAGCCGACCCGAGAGCACTTAGGCACGCTCGCTTCTTACGCCCAGTTCCCGGCGGTAATAGTCGTTGAAGGTGGCCACGATGGCCGGTGCGACCTGGGCGGCATAGGGGTCGTAGTCGGTGAACTCGCCCAGCGGGCGTAGTCGCCGAGGTAGCGGACGATGAACCGCGAGACCGAATCAATATCCTGGTCGCCCTTGCCGACGATCCGGGAAAAGCCGGTGCCCACGGGGTCGATCATCACCAGGTCGGCCCGGTCGAGCACGCTGTATTCGTTCTCGACGCTCAGGAAAGGGCCTGTCGTTGTAGGCAAACATCAGCGGACGGGTGGCGGGATCCTCGCCGTCCTTGACGTAGGCCGTGAAGCCGAACAGGGCAATGGGCTCGTCCTCGTCGTTCTTCATCAGCAGGGTGCCGGCGGTGACCGTATAGGTGATCGGCTGGCCGCCGATGCGCGCCTTGTGCCGGGTCACCCAGGTCTGCGCCTCCGGGGTCGCGTCGGCCTTCTGGTCGGCGGCGGGCGCGTGATCGCGGCGGTTCCCTGCATGGCATACTCGAGCTGGAAGGGGGTGACATGAATCCCGACCAATACCTCAAGCATGATGGCCTCGGTCTGGCGGAACTGGTTCGGCAGGGGTCGGTCTCTGCGGCTGAACTGCTGGAGGTGTCCATCGCGCGGATCGAGCGGCTCAATCCCACGCTCAACGCCGTGATCCATCCGATGTTCGAGCAGGCGAGACGGGCCGTTGCCGCCGGCTTGCCCGACGGACCCTTCGCCGGCGTGCCCTTCGTGGTGAAGGACATCATCGCCATGGTCGCCGGCGAGCCCCAGCGTAACGGCAGTCGTTATTTCGTTGGCTGGGTGCCCGACCACGATTCCGAGCTGATTGCCCGTTACCGGCGCGCGGGGCTGGTCATCGCCGGCAAGACCAATACGCCCGAGTTCGGCCTCACGCCCTTTACCGAGCCAGCCCTCTTCGGCGCCACCCGCAATCCCTGGGATCCCGATCGCACCGCTGGCGGTTCCAGCGGTGGCACGGCGGCAGCGGTAGCCTCGGGCATGGTGCCGCTGGGGCACGGCAACGACGGAGGCGGTTCGATCCGGATTCCAGCCGCTGCCTGCGGACTGTTCGGGCTCAAGCCCTCGCGAGGGCGCAATCCGTTTGGGCCCGACTTCAGCGAGTTCTGGTACGGCTTCGTTGCAGAGCATGTGCTCACCCGCTCGGTGCGCGATTCCGCCGCCATGCTCGATGCCACCGCAGGGCTCGACCCGGGTGCGCCCTATTCGGCGCCTGGACCGGATCGGCCCTTCCTGCAGGAGGTGGGCGCACCGCCTGGGCGCTTGCGGGTGGCCTGGACCGCGAAGCCTTTCCTCGGTGACACGGTGGACGCCCGCTGCGTGGCAGCGCTCGAGCGCACCGTGCACCTCCTGGAGGAACTGGGGCACGAGGTCGTGGAGGCCGCGCCGAGGCTGGATGGAGAACGTTTCGGCCAGGCTTTCATGGTGATGCTCTGCGGCCAGTTGGCGGCGGACCTGCGCATGTTTCCGCTGGCGACCGGCAAGCGGGTTCGCCGTCAGGACTTCGAGGTCGAGACCTGGGCCCTGGCGCTCCTGGGGCGATCGCTGCCGGCCGACCTGCACGCCGCGGCGGTCACTTGGCTGCAACTGGAGGCGCGGCGCATTTCCAGCTGGTGCGAGCAGTTCGACCTGCTGCTCACTCCTACCCTGGCCAGTCCGCCCCCGGTCCACGGCGCGCTGCGCCCGCCTACTTGGCAGCGCTTGGCGCTCGACCTCGCAGGTCGCCTGGGGGCGGGCAGCCTGCTGAAGCTGTCCGGGATGCTCGGTGATGCGGCGCGGCAGGCGTTCAGCTTCATTCCCTGGACGCCGGTATTCAATGCCACCGGACAGCCCGCCATGTCGGTGCCCCTCGAGTGGACCGAGGACGGCCTGCCGATCGGCATGCACTTTGTGGCCCGTTACGGTGACGAGGCCACGCTGTTCAGGCTGGCTTCACAGCTGGAGAGCGCCAGGCCCTGGTTCCACCGGCGTCCCGCGGTCGGCTAGCTTGGCGGGTCGGTCTGCTTGAGCCTTGCCCCTGGTTGCCCTGTGCAGCCCGGCATCATCCCTGCCATACTGAACCCGGGCTTCTGGAGGTCTGGATCGTGCGGACTGCGTGGTTCGTGCTGATGGTGTCGCTCCTGGCCGGCTGCGCATCCGGCCCGCCCCGGCTTGAGCCCAACCAGACCCTCGAGCGTT
>JAUMBX010000195.1:0-911 GCA_032119515.1 Steroidobacteraceae bacterium
GCGTATCGAGCACTACCGGATCCAGACGGACGTCGTGCGGGCCGAGAGTGAACTGCAGGGCAACCCCGAATCGGCTCGGGATGCGCGACACACCGCCCTGCTGCCCGGCCTTGGCCTTGCCTGGCAGGGCGCGCCCGGCCTCAGCGCTTTCGCCGGCATTCACCGAGGTTTCGCCCCACCGCGACCAGATCGGGACATCCGCGCCGATGGCGCGGACTCGGCCGTAGTGGACGACACCGATGCGGAGAAAAGCACCAATTACGAGCTCGGTCTGCGTTGGCGGCCCGGCGAGTGGTTGTCTGCCGAAGCGACGCTCTTCAGGACCGATTTCGACCAGATCGTGATCCAGGACGGCGCCGGGACATTCGTGAACGGCGGAGCCTCGCGCATGGCGGGGCTCGAATTGGCTGGACGCGTTGAATGCCGCTGCGGATCGAGGCGCGGCGACAGTTGGTACCTGCAGGCTGCCTACACCCACCTGGCCGAGGCTGAATTCAGGCGCGACGGGCTGCAGGCCACGAGCGGCATCGTAAAGGGCGCCCGACTGCCCTACGCGCCGGAGCGATGGCTGACGTTCGATCTCGGTTACCGGCACCCAGTGGGGATCGTTACGCGAGTGGGCATCGAACAGGTGTCCAGCCAACAGCCCGACGCGTTTGCGCGGGTGCTTGACCCCGTGGATGCCGAACTCTCGGGGCTGGCGGGCGCCATTCCGGCCTACACCCTGCTGAATGCCTCGATCACCTACCAGCCGGGCGACAGCCACCTGGCGCTGTTCCTGAGCGGCCACAACCTTGCTGACCGGCGCTACCTGGCCACCCGGGTCGACGGCATGGCCGCTGGCCGCGGACGACAATTCTTTGGCGGGGTGAAGTACGCCTTCTGAAGATATCGCGGGAGCTCAGGAAACT
>JAUMBX010000195.1:921-7165 GCA_032119515.1 Steroidobacteraceae bacterium
CAGGAAACTCGGGAAAGCCGCTGCACGCCCCCCATCAGCGGTCGCAGGGCATCGGGGATCACCACCGAACCGTCCGCCTGCTGATAATTCTCCAGCACCGCGATCAGCGCGCGACCCACCGCCACGCCGGAGCCGTTGAGCGTATGCACCGGTTCTGGCTTGCCAGTCTCGGGATTGCGCCAGCGGGCCTGCATGCGGCGGGCCTGGAAGGCCTCGCAGTTGCTGCAGGAGGAAATCTCCCGGTAACGACCCTGCGAAGGCAACCATACCTCGAGATCGTGAGAACGAGCCGCAGAAAAGCCCATGTCGCCGGCGCACAGCGCCATCACCCGATAGGGCAACTCGAGTCGCTCCAGCACCGCCGAGGCGTGTGCGGTCAGTTCCTCGAGCGCGGCGTGGGAGTCTGCCGGGCGGACGATCTGCACCAGTTCCACCTTGTCGAACTGGTGCTGGCGGATCATGCCTCGGGTATCCCTGCCGTAGGAGCCTGCCTCGGAGCGGAAACAGGGCGTGTGGGCGACCAGCTTCAGCGGCAGCTCGGCGTCCTCGACGATGCGATCCGCCACCAGGTTGGTCAGCGGCACCTCAGCCGTCGGGATCAGGTAGAGATCGCGCTCCCCCGTCACGGCAAACAGGTCTTCCTCGAACTTGGGCAGCTGCCCGGTACCGGTCAAGGTCTGGCGGTTGACCAGGTAAGGCACGTAGGTCTCGGTGTAGCCGTGCTCGCCCACGTGCAGCTCCAGCATGAACTGCGCGAGCGCCCGATGCAGGCGCGCGATGCCGCCGCGCATCACGGCGAAGCGGGCACCGGAGAGCCTCCCGGCCGTCTCGAAATCCAGCCCGCCGAGCGATTCACCGAGAGTGACGTGATCGGTCGGATCGAAACCCAGCGCGGGCAGCTCGCCCCAGCGGCGCAGCTCCCGGTTGTGGGCCTCGTCCAGTCCGTCGGGCACGGAGGAATGCGGCAGGTTCGGCAGCCCGAGCAGCAGACCATCGAGCTCTGCCTGCACGGCCACCAATCCTTCCTCTGCACGCTTGAGTTCGGCACCGAGGTTTTCAACCTCGGCCAGCAGCGGGGCGATGTCCTCGCCACGACCCTTGGCCTGGCCGATCGCCTTGGAACGCGTGTTGCGATCGTTGCGCAGGCGATCCGACTCCACCTGCAGGGCCTTGCGGCGCGACTCCAGGCCCAGGAAGGACTCACGATCGAAGTCGATTCCCCGGCGACGCAAGCCCGCACAGACTGCGTCCAGGTCGTTACGAAACATCCTGATGTCCAGCACCCGTCAGCCTCCCGTCTCGTTCAATCCAGCCAATATCGACCCCAGGCGAGGCCGGTCCAGGCGCCCGTCAGGCACAGCGTCACGCTGGCCACCACGTAGAAACCAGCCCGCAGGAACCCGTGCTGCTCGGCCAGCCACAGTGTCTCCAGCGAGAAACTGGAGAAGGTCGTGAATCCCCCCAGCACGCCCAGGATCCAGAAGCAGCGCCAGGTCTCCGCATTGCCCGTCCGCTCCGCCAGGAGCACCCAGGCCATGCCGATCGCCACGCTGCCCAGCAGGTTCACGCCCAGCGTGCCCCAGGGAAAACTACGCCCCAGCCACGCCAGAGCCAGTTCCCCGAAACCGTAGCGCGCAACGCCCCCGAGCGCGCTGCCCAGGGCCACGGCGGAGAGGGTCTGCAGCGTCATCATCAGTCCTGTCCCGATCCGCGGCGCACTGCGCGAATTTTTTCCAGCGCCTCGCCGATCCGGATCTCCAGGCCACGCGGCGCAGGATGATAGTAGATGCGCTGCCCAAGCGCTTCCGGAAAATAGGTCTGCCCTTCGGCCAGGCCGCCCGGTTCAGCGGGATCATAGCGATAGCCGGCGCCATACCCCAGGTCCTTCATCAGGCGGGTCGGCGCGTTGCGCAAGTGCATGGGCACCTCCAGCGTGCCGTGCTCCCGAACGTCCTGGCGAGCCGCGGCCATGGCCTCGTAGACCGAATTGCTCTTGGCCGCGCAGGCCATGAACACAACAGCCTGACCGAGGGCGAGATCGGCCTCCGGGCTGCCCATGCGCTCATGCGTTTGCCAGGCATCCATGGCCAGCGCCAGTGCACGTGGGTCTGCGTTACCGATGTCCTCGCTGGCCATGCGGGCGATGCGCCGGGCGAGGTAAGTGGGATCGCAGCCCCCGTCCAGCATGCGGCACAGCCAGTAGAGTGCAGCGTCCGGGTCGCTGCCGCGCACCGACTTGTGCAGCGCCGAGATCTGGTCGTAGAACTGCTCGCCCTGCTTGTC
The DNA here is from genome assembly GCA_032119515.1 of Steroidobacteraceae bacterium. Classification (GTDB taxonomy): domain Bacteria; phylum Pseudomonadota; class Gammaproteobacteria; order Steroidobacterales; family Steroidobacteraceae; genus SG8-30. The sequence goes on from JAUMBX010000195.1 coordinate 3,205, forward strand.
GAAGCGGCGCAGTCCCCCACCGACTACGGCCTGCACCGACTCGAGGGTCAGGGCCCGCATCCCGCTGGCATCGGTCGGGGCCAGGTCGGCGGCAATTTCCAGCAAACCCAGCGCCCGGCGGGCATCGCCGTCGGCCACGGCGGCCAGCAGCGCCAGGACGCCTTCCTCGACCATCCACCCATTCCCGCCCAAGCCGCGCTCGGTATCCAGCAGCGCACGCTGGAGCAGGCCGGTGATCTCCTCACTGGACAAGGACTTCAGCACATAAACCCGCGCCCGCGAAAGCAGGGCAGAGTTGACCTCGAAGGAGGGGTTTTCGGTGGTGGCGCCGATGAAAATCAGCGTGCCATCCTCCACGAAGGGCAGGAAGGTGTCTTGCTGTGACTTGTTGAACCGGTGCACCTCGTCGAGAAAGAGCACGGTGGGCTGACCGTCAACTTGCCGCTCGGTACGGGCCTGCTCGACCACCTGGCGCACTTCCTTCACCCCGGACAGGACCGCGGAGAGGGACTCAAAGCGCAGGCCGCAACTGGCAGCCACCAGACGCGCGAGCGTAGTCTTGCCCGTACCCGGTGGTCCCCAGAAGATCATCGAGTGGGCAGCGCCCGCGCTACCCAGCCTGGCCAACGGCCTGCCCTCGGCGAGCAGGTGGGCCTGGCCGGCCACTTCCGCGAGCGTCCGCGGCCGCATGCGATCGGCCAGGGGACGCCAGGGAGTGGCGGAGCCGGGCAAGAGGCTGGCCTGACGCGAGCTCATCAGCGGCTCCCGGACCACCCCAGCGCCCGCTCGACGCGGCAGGCCCAGCCACCCATGCCGGCCCACGCGAGCATCAGCATCAGGCTGGCCCCCAGCAGGTTGGCCAGGAAGTCACCCCAATCGGCATGCCGCCCCAAGCCCATCAGGGCCTGCACCAGCTCGACGCTGCCGCCGAGCGTCACGACCGCCGCCCACGCCACGAGATACCAGGCCGGACGCAACATCCCCACGATCCAGAACATGAGCGCAGCGTAGCCCGCCGCGTGGTGGAGCTTGTCATTGGAATGGAGGCCGTCGACCTCGGGCAGCGGCAGCAGGCTGCCGGCGAGGATGACAATGACGATGGCCGCCGCACCCAGCACCCACCAGCCGCGTCGGGCAAGTTCGAGCATGCTCAAGTACCTCCAAGCCCGATCACGTCGACGCCCTCCGGGGGCTCGAACTGAAAAGCAGTCGACGGAATGGGCACGTTCAGCTCCACGCGCAGCAGGCTGATGACTGTCTTCTGACCAAGCCGGTCATGCAACTCCATGACAGCAGGGGACGCGCCCCGGAAGGCCATGAGCACCTCAGTGAACTCCGCATCGGAGGCCAGCGGGACCAGGCGGACCCAATCGAGTCCCGACTGCGCAGGCAGAAGCTCCACCCGGTGCGTCTGCCCCACCTTGCCGGTGCCGGCCAGCAGGGCCAGCGGCGTCGCGCTTAGTGCCTCACCCAACTGGCGGCGGGTGACCTGCTCGAGGTCGACATCGTACAACCACACGGTCGTGCCATCACTGACCAGCCTCTGCTCGGCGGGTACCTGGTAATGCCAGTCGAAGCGACCGGGTCGGGCCAGCGCGAAGCTGCCCTCTGCCCTCTCCTTCAGCGCGCCCCGGTTGTCCCTGACTTCCTGCACGAAGTCCCCGCGCAAGGTCCTGATGGCGCCCAGGCGCTGATCCACATCCTGTGCGCTGGACCCTCCGGAGACCAGCAGGGCCCAGGCCATGAGGCCTGCAGCAAGCGCGTGGCGGCCCGTCATCAATCGTCCGCCGGTGCGCCGATGAGCACCTCGCGACTGCCGTTGGGCTGCAGCGGTCCGACCAGGCCGGCGGTTTCCATGGCCTCCACCATGCGCGCTGCACGGTTGTAGCCGATCTTGAGACGCCGCTGCACACCAGAGACCGACGCCTTGCGGGTTTCGAGCACCACCTTGACGGCCTCATCGTAGAGCGGGTCCTGCTCGGGATCGCCCTCGACGCCACCCTCGCCTTCCTCGCCCTGTAGACCGGGTACGGGTCCGGTGGGTCCGGAAAGGACCTCCTCGAGATAGACCGGTGCGGATCCATGGCGCAGGGAATCGACCACCCGGTGGACTTCCTGGTCGGACACGAACGCGCCATGGACGCGGGTTGGCACGGAGGTGCCAGGCGGCATGTAGAGCATGTCGCCATGCCCCAGCAGGGACTCGGCCCCGCTCTGGTCGAGGATGGTGCGCGAGTCGACCTTGGCCGACACCTGGAAGGCGATGCGGGTGGGAATGTTGGCCTTGATGAGGCCGGTGATGACGTCCACCGACGGGCGCTGCGTGGCCAGGATCAGGTGGATGCCCGAGGCACGGGCCTTCTGGGCGAGGCGTGCGATCAGTTCCTCGACCTTCTTGCCAACCACCATCATGAGGTCGGCGAGTTCGTCGATGATTACGACGATGTACGGCGCCTCACTCAGCACCGGGATGTCTCCCTGGTATTTGCCCTGCCGGAACAGGCTTTCCACCAGCGGATCGACGAGGGGCTTGCCCGCCTCCTCGGCATCGCGGATCTTGCGGTTCATGCCTGCCAGGTTGCGCACGCCAAGCCCGGCCATCAACTGGTAGCGGCGTTCCATCTCGGCGACGCACCAGCGCAGCGCGTTGCCCGCCTGCTTCATGTCGGTGACCACCGGCGCCAGCAGGTGCGGGATACCCTCGTACACCGACAGTTCGAGCATCTTGGGATCGACCATGATCAGCCGCACCTGCTCGGCCGTGGCCTTGTACAGCAGGGAGAGCACCATGGCATTGATCGCCACCGACTTGCCCGAACCGGTGGTGCCGGCGATCAGCAGGTGCGGCATGCGGGCGAGGTCGGCCACTACCGGCGCACCTCCGATGTCCTTGCCCAGGGCCAGTGCCAGCGGTGAACCCAGTTCATCGTAGGCCTTGGACTTCACGATCTCGCCGAGGGTGACCACCTCGCGGCTTTCGTTCGGGATCTCCAGTCCGACCACCGACTTGCCGGGGATGACCTCAACCACCCGCACGCTGATCGCCGACAGGGCACGCGCCAGGTCCTTGGACAGGTTGCTGATCTGGCTGACCTTGACGCCGGGCGCCGGCTGCAATTCAAAGCGCGTGACCACGGGGCCCGGCTGGACGGCGACCACCTCGACCTCGACGCCGAAATCCTTGAGCTTGATCTCGACCAGGCGAGACATGGCCTCGAGCGCTTCCTCGGAATAGCCCGCTTCGCGTGCGCCAGGATCGTCCAACAGGCTGAGGGCAGGCAGCTCGCCAGGGGCAGAGCGGGTGAACAGGGATGCCTGCCGCTCCTTTTCCACACGTTCGCTTTTTTCCGGCACGGCCGGCGCGGGGGGCTCGATTCGCGGCGCCACCCGCTGTGACGCCTTGCGCTTGCCGGCCTTGACGCTGGCCTCGCGCTGGTCGCGCGCTTCGCGGCCCTGGGCCTGGTCGCGCGCCGTGTGGATGCGGCTCATGACCCAGGCCTGCAGCGACAGCACACCGGCACCGATCACGTCCATCACCGTCAGCCACGAGACGCCGGAAAACAATTGCACGCTGGCAAACCAGACGGCCAGCAGGATCAGGGTCGCCCCCAGGAAAGACACCCCGCTCGCCAGCGACTCGCCCACCAGGACACCCAGCACACCGCCGGCGCTGGATTGCAGGACACCAGCCTCCCAGTGCAGCGTGGCCAGCCCGCAGCTGGAGGCCATGGCCAGCACGATCCCGCCGACGCGGATGGCCAGGCCCGTGCCGCGTCCGAGAGGCGTGTCCCGCCGGCCGACCAGCAACATCACCCCGTACCCCAGGGCGAGGGGTAGCAGGAAAGCCGGCAGGCCGAAAATCATGAACAGGATGTCGGCCAGCAGCGCACCGCCCTCGCCGATCAGGTTGCTGACCTGCCCGGGCTCGCCGGTGTAGCTGAAACTGGGGTCGGCAGGATCG
>JAUMBX010000196.1:0-3709 GCA_032119515.1 Steroidobacteraceae bacterium
CACCACGATTTTTTCGCGCATGGCGATGGTCTTGAGCGTTCGGGCCACAGTCGCCACGGCTTGCTCGCGGGTGTCGGCTTCGATGCCGACCCGCTGGATGTAGTCCACCACGGCAACGTCACAATCGCCCGCGCGCACCGCCGCTCGGATGGCGGCGGCTATCTCGCCAATCTCGGAGAATTGCTGGTGAATATGCAGGGACAGTCCGCCTAGCTGGCAAACCGCATCGCGGAAGCGTTTCTCGTCCCGCTTGGACACTCCACGCAGGGCGCAGGCAATGCGGTCGTCACGATGGGACTTGGCGGCGATCGCGCCTTTCAGGGCCGGGTGGCTGTCGGGATCGAAGGTATCCATCAGCGGCAGGCCGATCACCGCATCCACGCTGGCTTGCTCGAGAAGCTCGATCCAGGCCGGGTTGGCATCCACCACGATGCCCTCCTGCACCACGGCAATGGCATCAGCCGAACCCTGCACCAGGTCGTTGAGCTGGCGAGCGTACTCGCGGGCCGCAGCGACCGTTTCCGCAAGGGACCGCTCCAGCCGGTAGCCCTGCAGCTCGCGCTCGAAGACCATCACGAAGCGACCAGGATCTCCCTGGCTGACGGCGTCGCGGGCTCCGCCCTGGATGCAGCGGGCGATCGCCGCCTCACTCACCTGGCTCAAGATCACTAGCACGGGCACCCGCAGGCGCAGCTTCCCACGGACCTCCAGCAGGCTGGCCAGGTCCGGAGTGCCCTGCTCCTCGAACAGCAGGATCATTTCTGGGCGGATGGCGCGCAGGGCATCGGTGGGGTCGTGCTCGGGGCCCACCCAGCCCAGATGGACGGGGTGGCCCGCGTTACGCAGCGTCTTGTTGACCCACTCGACCTGTTCCTGTCGGGCAGTGACGACGGCCAATGGAATGGACTGCTGTTCCACGGCCCAAAGGATAGCATTTTCGGCTGGCGAGGGCCCGATCCAACGGCTATCATCCGCGCCTTCCCAGGCGTACCGGGCAGGTTTCCCGACATGGCAAGCATCAGTACCAGCGACTTCAAGTCGGGGCTCAAGATCCTCCTCGACGGGGACCCCTTCGTCATCGTCGAGAACGAGTTCGTGAAGCCGGGCAAGGGCCAGGCCTTCAACCGGGTCCGGATCCGTAACCTCAAGACCGGACGCACCATCGAAAAGACCTTCAAGTCGGGCGACAGCGTCGAGGGTGCCGACGTCCAGGACGTGGACATGCAGTACCTCTACGGGGACGGGGACTTCTGGTACTTCATGCAACCGGAGTCCTTCGAGCAGCACACGGCCAGCAAGGAAGCGGTCGGCGATGCGGCCCAGTGGCTGAAGGACGGCCTCGAGTGCATCGTGACGCTCTGGAACGGTCAGCCGCTCACGGTCACGCCCCCGGCGCATGTCGAACTCAAGGTCGTCGAGACCGATCCCGGCATGAAGGGCGACACGGTCACGGGTGGCACCAAGCCCGCCAAGCTCGAGACCGGGGCAGTGGTGAAGGTGCCCCTGTTCATCAACGAGGGCGAGGTGATCCGGGTGGACACCCGCAGTGCGGAATACGTAGCCCGGGCGAAATAGTCTCGGTCAGTCGGCGGGGTCCAGCGCTGCAAGCTCCCAGTCGCAGGCCTCGACGATCAAGCCTGCCGCGCGCTCCATGGCCTGAGCGTCCTCTGCCGTAAAGCGCGCGGGCACCGGGCTGTCCAGGTCCAGCACTCCGAGCAAGCGCCGCCCCAGCACGAGTGGCACCACCAGCTCCGAGCGGGAGGCCGCATCGCAGGCGATGTGTCCCTCGAACTGCAGGACGTCGTCGACCCGCTGGATACCGCGGGTGCGGGCCGCTGCGCCGCAGACGCCGCGATCCAGCGGAATCCTGACGCAAGCGGGTCGGCCCTGGAAGGGCCCCAGCACGAGCTCTCCACCCCGCAGCAGGTAGAAGCCGGCCCAATTGAGCCCGGGCAGGCAGGCGAACAGGACCGCCGCAGCGTTGGCCAGATTGGCCCAGGGGTCGCGCTCGCCGGCGAGCACGCCCTCGAGCCAGGCGAGCGCCTGGGTACGGGCCTCTTCGGGTGTGCCGGGCGGCGTGGGGGGCGGGCTGATGTCCATGAGGTCAGTCCATCGTAAATGAGACGACCTGGTCGATGCGATCGAGTCCAAGCAGTTGCATGGCCAGTCGGTCGAAGCCCAGGGCCACCCCGGAGCAGTCCGGCAGGCCGGACTCGAGCGCCGCCATCAGCGCCTCGTCGATACCCGCTGGCTTGCCCAACTGCAGGCGCCGGGCGACGTCGGCCTCGAACCTGCGTCGCTGCTCGGCAGGGTCGGTCAGCTCATGGTAACCGTTGGCGAGTTCCATGCCGCCGAGGTACAACTCGAAGCGCTCGGCCACCTCGATGCCATCGACGGTCCTGAGCCTCGCGAGTGAGGCCTGCGAGGCGGGGTAGTCGTGCACCAGCACCGGCTGGCCGTGACCGAGCGCAGGTCCGGCGAGTGCGCCCATCACCAGATCGAGCAGTGCGTCGCGGTCATGACGGAGGCCCTCGGGAACGTCAAGCTCCCGCTCGGCCAGCGCTGCGTAAAGTTCTTCGGCGGTGCCCACCAGGCCGTCAACGCCCACTGCCTGCCTGACGACGTCCCGGAAGGTCAAACGCCGTGCCGACGGAGCTCCCACGCCGGCAAGGTGGCACAGCAGGGCTTCCACGTCATCCATCATGCCCTCGAGGTTCCGGCCGAGTCGGTACCACTCGATCATGGTGAATTCCGGGAGGTGCAGGCGGCCACGCTCGCCATCCCTGAACACGCGGCAGACCTGGAAGCAGTCGCCCATGCCCGCCGCCAACAGCCGCTTCATCGCGAATTCCGGCGAGGTCTGCAGGAACAGTGGATGGGGTTGGCCGAACAGGCGGGCTTCGACCGAGTCGAGCAGGGGATCGCTGACCGGCATGCGGCTCAATTGGGGCGTCTCGACCTCGACTGCGCCGGTCTCGGCGAAGTAGTCGCGCGCGCGTGCCAGCAGGGCCGATCTGGCTCTGAGGCTATCCAGGCTGGCCGTCGGTCTCCAGTTTCCCCTCATGCCCAGGAGACAGCCGCGAGGCGCATGCCCATCCGCAGTTCCATGCCCGGGGCGACCCCAGCGTCCAGCGCTGCCGCACCAGGCGGGAGGACCAGGATCACGGTTGATCCATAGTGAAAACGCCCCAGCTCGTCGCCCTTCTGCAGGTCGATGCCGCCCGCCGGCACGGGCAGTTCGCCGGGTTGACGGCCCGGGCCCCTGGCCATGCCGTGCCAGGCGAGGCTCATGCTGCCGACGAACAGGGCACCGACCAGCACGACGGCCATGGGCCCTGCAGCGGTCTCGAACTCGAGCACCACGCGCTCATTGCGACAGAACAGCCGCGGCAGCACCGCCGTGGTGGCGTCGTTCACGCTGAACAGCCGGCCCGGGCAGAACACCACCCGGCGCAAGCGACCGGCCAGCGGCATGTGAATGCGATGGTAGTTGTAGGGCGCCAGGTAGCAGGTCAGGAACAAACCGCCTCGCAGCCGCTCGGCCATGCGCGGCTCGCCGCCCAGCAGCTCGGCCAGCGGGTAGTGGTGACCCTTGGCCTGAAGCAGCAGCCCGTCGTGGGTCGGTCCGTACTGGGTCAGGCGCCCGTCGACGGGAGACACCACGACCGCGGGGTGCGGGTCGATGAGGCGGGTTTCCGGTCGCAGCGCC
>JAUMBX010000197.1:0-6007 GCA_032119515.1 Steroidobacteraceae bacterium
GGCAGAGGCCGTGGAGCAGCTCGACGAGGCCGGTCGGATCGGTTCCTCGGACGAGGCCACGCAGGGCATCCGCGACAAGGCGAACCTGGTGCTGGGCAGCCTGCTGTACGAGATCGGCCAGTTCGACCGGGCCGAGCAGACCCTCGACCGGGTCCGTCTGGAGGGGCCGTTCTCCAACCAGGCACTGCTGAGGGCCGGTTGGTCGGATGCCTCCGCCGAGCGCTTTGACCGCGCGCTGGTGCCCTGGCAGCTGCTGCTGGACCGAGACCAGACCGACGCCGCGGTGCAGGAAGCGCTGCTGGCGGTGCCGCAGGCCTATGCAAGCCTCGATGCCCACGGCCGCGCCGCGCTGCTGTTCGGGCAGGCCCTGGAATCCTACGGCGTGCAGATCGAGCGGGTGGATGCCTCGATCGCAAGCATCCGCGACGGCAGCTTCCTCGGGGCACTGGTGCGCGAGGAGATCCGCCAGGACAAGGACTGGGTGATCCGCCTGCGCAGCCTGCCGGAATCGCCGGAAACCTTCTACCTCATGCAGCTGATGGCCTCCCATGATTTCCAGACTGCGCTGCAGAACTACCTGGACCTCGAAGACCTGCGCTCCAAGCTGCTGACCTGGCAGGCGAGCTTTGCTGCCTTCGAGGACGTCATCCGCGTGCGCGGCGACTACTACGACCCGATGCTGCCGGAAGTCGACGCGAACTTTCGTGAGCTGGATGCCCGCATGCGCGCCCGGCTCGAGCAGCGCCGCCACCTGGCCACCCGCCTGCAGGGACTGCTGACCGCGCCTCAGCCGGAGCTGCTGGCCACCGAGGAAGAACGGGTGAGCAGCGAGCGCCTCTCGGCGCTGGCTGCCCAGCTCGGCAAGGACCACAGCCCTGAAGCCCTCGCGCTGCTGCCTCGGGTGGCCCGCCTGCAGGGCGCCATCACCTGGCAGGTCCGGGCCGACTATCACGAGCGGCTCACGGCTGCCCACACCCATCTGGCCGAACTGGTGGAACACGTCGAGGCCCTGGAGAAGAGGCATCATGCCTTCGTGCGCAGCCGGCAGGCGGCCACTCACGGTTACCTGGGCTATGACCGCCAGATCGAGCAACTGCGCAAGCGGGTGGGCACTGCGCTCACCCGGCTGGACCTGGTCATGGGCCGGCAGGGTCAGCTGATCGAGACAGTGGCCGTGCGTGAACTGAGGGGCCGGCGCGAGCGCCTGGTTTCGCTGCAGACCCAGGCCCGCTACGCTGTGGCCGACAGTTACGACCGCGCCGTCGGCGCCCAGCAGATTGGGCAGGTGCAGTGATGCGTCGCCTCCTGCTCCCCATCGCCATCAGTGCTGCCTTGGCCGCCGGCTGTGCCGGCAACCCCCCGGTCAAGGACACCCTGGCCGAGCTGCGCACTGCCAAGCTCGAGAAGGCCATGCTGGCCTATCGGCGCTTCCTGGACGAGACGCCTGGCAGCGAACTGACCCCGGATGCGATGCGCCGGCTCGCCGACCTCCAGGTCGAGCATCAGTTCGGCATCCACGGCCCGGGCGAGGCCGCTCCCGAGATGGCTGCTCCCGAGCGTGCCGAGGTAGAAAGCGCGCCGCTGGAGGCGATCAGGCTCTATGAGAACCTGCTCACCGAGTATCCCGGCTACGAGCACAACGACGACGTGCTCTACCAGATGGCCCGTGCCTATGAGGAGCTGGGCGAGACCGAGCAGGCGATGGCCACCATGGATCGCCTGGTGGAAGAGCATGCCTACTCCGGGCGGCTCGATGAGGTGCAGTATCGCCGCGGCGATTTCTTCTTCACCCGCCGGCAGTACCGCGACGCCGAAGCGGCCTACAACTCGGTCATCGGCATGGGCCCGGATTCGTCGTATCACGAGCTGGCCCTCTACAAGCTGGGCTGGGCGCTCTACAAGCAGGACTTCTACGAGGAGGCCCTGCATCAGTACACCGCCCTGCTGGATTTCAAGCTGGCCGCCGGCTACGACTTCGATCATCACCAGTCCGAGGACGAAGAGCGGCGGGTCAGCGATACCTTCCGCGCCATCAGCCTGAGCTTCAGCTATCTCGGCGGTGCCGAGGTGGTGCAGGAGTACTTCGGCGAGTTCGGCAACCGGGACTACGAGGACCGTGTCTACGGCAACCTAGGCGAGCACTACCTGGAGAAGCAGCGCTACCAGGATGCGGCCATGGCACTCAGGACCTTCGAGGACCTCTATCCCCACCATCCGCAGTCGCCGCGCTTCGGCATGCGGGTGGTGGACGTGTTAACCCAGGGCGGCTTTCCGCTGCTGGTGCTGGAGTCCAAGAAGGAATTTGCCGGGCGCTACGGCGTGCAGTCCGGTTTCTGGGTGCACAACGACCGTGAGGCCTCCGGCGAGGTCCTGAGCTTCCTCAAGACCAACCTGCGTGACCTGGCCAACCACTATCACGCCCAGTACCAGAATCCCGAGCTGGCCGAGGAGAAGCTGGCCCACTACGGTGAGGCACGGCAATGGTATGGAGAATTCCTCGACTCCTTCCCCAGCGAGGAGGAGTCGGCGACCATCAACTACCGCCTCGCCGACCTGCTGCTGGAAAACAATGACTTCGGGGACGCGGCCCGTGAGTACGAGCGCACCGCCTATGACTATCCCGCCCACGAGAAGTCATCGGCCGCCGGCTATGCCGCGGTCTATGCCCATCGGCAGAACCTGAAGTCGGCACCGGTCGAGGGCAACGGCTCGATCCGGCGCGCGACCGTCGAGAGTTCGCTGCGCTTCGCCGATGCCTTCCCCCAGCACGAGCATGCCGCCCAGGTGCTGGGCGCGGCCGCCGATGACCTCTACGGCATGGGCGAGCGGAATACTGCACGCGACGTGGCCCAGCGGGTGGTCGACGGCTATCTCGCTGCCAACCCGGCCATTCGACGCGCGGCCTGGACGGTGGTAGCCCATGCCTCCTTCGAGTTGAACGATTTCGCCAGGGCCGAGGGCGCCTATGCCGAGACACTCGCGCTCACCAGCCTGGAGGATGCGGGCCGCTCGGACCTGGTCGAGAACTACGCCGCCTCCATCTACAAGCAGGGCGAACTGGCCAGCGAGGCCGCGGACTACCGCGCTGCTGCCGGTCACTTCCTGAGGATTCGCGAGGTGGCTCCCGCTTCCACCATCCGCGTGGCCGCTGATTACGATGCCGGTGCGGCGCTCGTGAAGCTGGAAGACTGGTCCGCGGCTGCGGTGGTGTTCGACGACTTCCGCAGGGCGCATCCCAGGCACGAGCTGGCGCGCGAAGCCACCAAGCAGGTGGCCTACAGCCACCGCGCCAATGGCGACCTGGGCACTGCTGCTGGCGAATATGGCCGGGTGGCTGCGGAGTCGACCGACCCCACCGTGCGGGCCGAGGCGCTCCTGGTGGCCGGCGACCTGTACGAGCAGGCCGGGCAGGCTCAGGCGGCGCTGGCGGTCTACCGTGAATATGTAGGCGAGTTTGCCAGCCCGGTCGAGACGGCCGTCGAGACCCGCGGCAAGATGGCGGCCATCCATCAGGCGGCTGGCGACAGCGCCAGCTACTTCAGGGAACTGGAGTCCATCGTGGCGGCGGACGCAGCTGCAGGCGAGGGGCGCACTGCGCGCACCCGGACCCTCGCCGGACGCTCGGCCCTGGTGCTGACCGAGAAGCTATACGGCGAATTTGCTGCGGTGCGGTTGGTGCAGCCCTTCGAGGCCAGCCTGGAGCGCAAGCAGGCGCTGATGGACACCCTGATCGGTCGCCTGGGTGAGCTGGTCGACTACGAACTGGCCGAGGTGACTGCGGCTGCCACCTTCTACCTGGCCGAAACCTACCTGCGCTTCAGCGAGGCGCTGATGGCCTCCGAGCGCCCCGGCGATCTCTCGGCCGCCGAGCTGGCCGACTACGACCTGGTCCTGGAAGAGGAGGCCTTCCCGTTCGAGGAGAGGGCCATCGCCATGCACGAACAGAACCTCGGCTTGCTGCACGACGGCGTCTACAACAGCTGGACGACGCGGAGCCTGGGCCAGCTCGCCGGGCTGGTACCGGGCCGCTACGCCCGCGGCGAGCTGAGCGCCGGCGCGCTGCCCTCGATCGAGACCTATGCCTACCAGACGCCCGCCGCCGCCGAGGCAGCCCGCCTCGCCGCACTGAACGAACTGCTGGCCAAGGGCGAGGGGAGCGATACGCCATGAACCTCAATCCAGCATTCCCTCGCTTACTGCCGAGCCTCATTGCAGGTCTGAGCCTTGCGGCGGTGCTCGTAGCCGGTACCGAGGCCGCCCCGATCCGGGCGTCCGAGGCCGCGGCCCGCGGGTCGGTTCGCATGGATGTCCAGCAGCAACCCGGTGGCTTCATCCTGACCCAGAAGATCAAGGTGAACGGCAACACGGCTGGTCGTCATGCCGAGGCAGCTCGCCTGCTCGAGGCAGGCCGGCACGATGCGGCGGTGGCGATGTTCGACCAGGTGGCCGAGCAGAACCCGGAAGCCGTCGCCGCCTACATCAACCTGGGTATCGCCCACGCGGCCGGCGGCAGGCTCGACCAGGCCGAGAACCACTTGCGTATCGCCCTGGAACTGAACCCGCATCATCCGGTGGCCCTGAACGAACTGGGCCTGGTGCAGCGGCGCAAGGGCGAATTCGCCGGCGCCAGGCACAGCTATGAGGCGGCCCTCGCTGCCTTCCCGGACTTTCATTACGCCCATCGCAACCTGGGGGTCCTCTGCGACCTGTACCTCGGCGAGGCGGCGTGCGCACTCAAGCACTATCAGGCTTACACCCGGGCCGTCCCGGGTGACGAGGAGGTCACCAGATGGATTGCCGATTTGCAGAGCAGGCAGGCCGCCGGGGCGCAGCCATGATCGCGCGACTTACCCTGCTGTCGTTGCTGGTTACCCCGATGGCCGTGGCCAACGAAGCCGAGGGTGGGACCAAGCGGATCTCGGGCATGTCCATCCTGGGCAACCAGGAGGCGCCAAAGGCGCTGGTGATCATTCCCTGGAAGAGTTCCGAGCCGGGAGATGCGCTGGCCGTCGAGTCGATGCTCGACGATTCCCGCCGCCCGGTGGACCGCGACGTGTTCATGCGTGAGCTTGGCTACTACCAGATCAGCCAAGAGTAAGAGTTCAGACGTACTGGTACAGAAGGAGAGAGAGATGGATGCCTTTTATTCGATTGTGAAGTTCTTCGTGACGGGCGGGGCTTTCATGTACCCCATCCTGATCGTCTTTGCGGTGGGTGCCGCGATTGCCATCGAGCGCTACATGACCCTCGACAAGGTCCGGCGCAAGAATTCGGCGACCTGGAACAAGCTGCAGCCCACGCTCTCGGAGGGCAAGTTCGACGAGGCCCGGGAAATCGCCAACAACGACGACTCGACCGTCTCGCGCCTGCTCAGCATGGGACTCGCCCGCCAGGGCGCCGTGCGGCGCCGTGAGGACATCGAGATCGCGATGGAGGAGAGCATGATGGAGATCATCCCGCAGCTCGAGAAGCGCACGTCCTATGTTGCGCTCGGCGCGAACATCGCCACGCTGCTCGGCCTGCTGGGCACGATCATCGGCCTGATCCAGGCGTTCACGGCGGTGGCCAACGCAAATCCGGCGGAGAAGGCGGACCTGCTGTCGGCCAGCATCTCGGTCGCCATGAACACGACGGCCTTCGGCCTGATCGTCGCGATCCCGCTGCTCGTCACGCACTCGGTGCTGACCGCCAAGACCGGTGAAATCGTCGACAGTCTCGAGATGGTCTCGGTGAAGGCCCTCAACGTGATCTCGACGCTCGCGAAGCGCCAGGTCCAGGCGTAATCAGCATGGCCAGGGCACACCATTACAGGCGGCGCCAGAACGAGGCGCCGGAGCTGGACATGACCACCTTCCTGAACCTGATGGTGGCACTGGTGCCCTTCCTGCTGATCACCGCCGTGTTCTCGCGGATCACGATCGTCGAGCTCGACATGCCGAGCGCGACGGGGCCGGCGCCGACGGAGCCCACCTTCCGGGTCGAGGTCGTCGTGCGCGAAGCCGGCATC
>JAUMBX010000198.1:0-5417 GCA_032119515.1 Steroidobacteraceae bacterium
GGTGACCAGCGGGTCTTCCATCAGATCGCGGCCATTGCTGAAGTCGTTGCGTCCGGTCTTCCAGTACCGGAGCATCCAGCCGATGTGTGAGAACCAGAAGCCGCGCCCGGCCGAGTAGGGATCCTGGTCGTCCTGGTCCACGTGGTGGTGGTGCCGACGGTGGTCGGTCGCCCAGATCAGGATGCTGTTCTGCAGCGCCATGCCGCCGAAAATCATGAACAGGAGACGCAGGCTCCAGTGGGCCTTGTAGGTGCGGTGAGCCCACAGTCGATGATAGCCGGAGGTGATCGACATCCCGTTCGCGCCGAGCAGCAGGAAACACCAGGCCCAGGCCCAGCCCGAATAACCGTAGGTCAAGCCGTACCAGGGCACGACGGTTACGGCCCCGGCGAAGGTCAGGCCGAACAACAGCGCGATGCCCCAGTTGACTGGCGGCAACTCGCCGACTCTCCTCTCCATCCTGTCCGTGCTCAAATTTCGGAATCCCCTCTCCGCTAAAACCTCATGATTCTGAACGAAAAGAAGGCGTTGCGGACAACTATTGCAAAAAAACGTGATGCGATAGGGGGTTGGAGGAGCCGATGAACGGTCAGAACAGCCCGGGCAGGTGCCATTGGGCGACGCTCGGCCGCTCCGGTACCGGCAGCCGGTCGTCTGCCGCCACCAGCTTTGCCGAAAGCCCCGCGGCGGCCGTTGCAGGGCAGGAGCCCAGTCCAAGCCATGAGAGCGCCGTCGCCGTGGAGGCCTCCGCCGGGTCCCCGGGTGCCCGCTCGAGCTGGTCGTCGGCGGGGCAGAAGGCCCCCGGCAGCGTGCCGGCCAACCCGTTGTAGTAGTCCCCCTCGCCGTCCCTGTTGACGGCCCGGAAGGTCACCAGCCTCAAGCGGTTATCGCAGTCCTGGAGGTCGAAGGCGGACTGCCCCACCGGCTTGCCGAAGGTATCGGCCCCCACCATGGCGACGTTGGCCCAGCTGTCCATGGAGTTGACGGTGAGTTCGCTGGCCGATGCGCTGGCGCCGGTGGTGATGAAGGCGACGCTGACGGCGTCGACCGATTCGGCGAGGGGCTCGAAGAAGACCGACTCGTTATTGCCCGACTTGCTGCTGCGGAACTGCAGGCGGAAGTACAGGTCGCTGGAACCGCGCAGGCCCCCAAGCAGGTCGCCCAGCAGGGCGGCTACCGAGAGCAGCCCGCCGCCGTTGTAGCGGAAATCCAGGATCAGGTTCTGCACGCCCTGGGCGCGGAAATCGGCAAAGGCCTGCCTGAGCGGTGTTTCGGCGCTCGAGATGAAGGTTCTCAGGTGCAGGTAGCCCACCTTGATGCCGGGATTGCCGGGCAAGGTGAGGACCCGTGCCCCGCCATCCGGGATGGGCTGGATGGTCACCACCCGTTTGGTCAGGCTGCGCTCGAGGACGGTGCCGGCCGGGGCCTGTGCGAAGCGCAGTGCCCGCGTGACGCCCTCATCCGGGGGCCCGAAGGCATTGGCCAGGTTGGGATCCTGCTGCAGCAGTTGCGCCACGCTGACGAACCCGGAGCCCGAGTCCACGGCCAGCAGTTCGCCACCCCGGATAAGTCCAGCATCGGCCGCCGGGCTAGTCTCGTACACGTCCAGGAAAAAGGCCTGCGAGCCGCGGATCACCAGCCTGAAACCGAAACCGATGAACTGCCCCTCCTGGAGGAAGGAACTGTCTGCCTGCTGGGTCGTGAGGAAGCTGAAGAAGCGGTCCTTGCCCTCGGCGCGGGCCTGGGCAGTCATGGCGTCGAGCAGGGACGCGGCGTCCGGATAAGCCGAGAGGTCGACCTGCGAGGGCAGCAGGTCCGGAAACAGGTACCACTCGTTGGTGACGTTGCGAACCCAGGTCTTCTGGGCGCTGACCGAGCAGGGGCCTCCGCCCGAGAAACTGCCGTCACCGCCGCCTCCGCCTCCGCCGCAGGAGGCGAGCAGGAATCCGGTCAGCAGTGCGCCGAGGGCGCGGCAGGTCCGTGGGGTGATCCATGGTGTGGTCAAGTCTTGGTTCCTCCGAACAGTGATTCCAGGGCGGTGAGGGCCGCCTCGGCTTGCCCGGTAGCGCCTTGATGCGCCCCGGCGACCGGCGCAAAGTAATCGCAGAAGTTGGCCCGGGTCTTGTCGCGGACCTCTTCCGCCACCGGTTCCCGGCAGGCCTTGGCCACTGCGGGATCGTGGAAGCGGCACAAGCGGCAGGCGTGCAGTTCCGCGCGGCAGTTGCTGCATTCGTCCCGACGACCGAGGGGCAGGCTGAGGTGGGCAAGCGACGCGCCGCACTTCCAGCACATCAGCCCGGCGATGGGTTCGAACATTTAGCCTCCCCGCAGGATGGCCCAGAATGCAGCGTCGGCAGGCAATTGATCAAGAGGTATAAACCGTGACCCACAGGCCAGCGTTCCTTGTCGTGCAGGGCGTCGTGACGGATCGCGAGGGTTTCCGCGCCTACAGCGAGGCGCTGCCGCCGATCTACCGGAAATACGGCGGCCATTACCTGGCGGTGGCTCCGGCTCCATCGATCGAGGTGCTCGAGGGAGAGCCTGAGGGCCGCAGCCTGGTGATCGCCCGTTTCGACTCGGTGGAGGCCGCCCGAACCTTCTGGCATTCACCCGAATATGGTGAGGCCAAGCGGCTGCGGGAGGGTAAGGGAAATTTTCACGTGATGCTCGTGGAGGGACTGCCCGAGGCCTGAACGGCGAGGTTTTCATCGAGCAGGACACCCAGCCCCGCAAGCGACAGGTCGGCTGGGAGTAGCGCGGCCTCAACCCTTGGGTATGCGGATGCGTTCGATCATGTCGATCACGGACTGGGGCGGGGCGGGCGTGAAGGCGCTGACGGCGTAGGTGACCGCCACGTTCAGCAGCATCCCCAGGGTCCCGATGCCCTCCGGCGAGATGCCGAACCACCAGTTGGTCGGCAGGTTGGCGGTCGGGTCGATGAACTTGAACCAGATGATGTAGCCGGCGGTGAAGCACAGGCCGGCCAGCATCCCGGAGACGGCACCCTGCTGGTTCACGCGTTGGTCGAAGATACCGAGGATCAGGGCCGGGAAGAAGGTGGCGGCAGCGAGCCCGAAGGCGAAGGCCACCACCTCCGCGACGAAGCCTGGCGGGTGGATGCCCAGCCAGCCAGCCGCGCCCACCGCAAGGGCGGCGGAGAGGCGCGCCAGCAGCAGTTCCTGCCGGTCGCTGAGTTTCCTCGCCACCACCTTCTTCATCACGTCGTGGGAAATGGCCGAGGAGATCACCAGCAGCAGCCCGGCGGCGGTGGACAGCGCGGCAGCCAGTGCTCCGGCCGCCACCAGGGCCACGACCCAGTCCGGCAGGCGGGCGATCTCCGGATTGGCCAGCACCATGATGTCCCGGTCGATGGTCATCTCGTTGCGCGAGTCCTTCGAGTAGAACATGCGGCCGTCACCGTTGCGATCGTCCCAGCTGATCAGTCCCGTGCGGCTCCAGCTTTCCACCCACTGCGGGGCCTCTGCGGCCAGCGTGCCGCGTCCGTCACTGCCGTTGAGGGTCTCGATCATGTTGACCCGCGCAAAGGCGGCTACGGCTGGTGCCGTGGTGTAGAGCAGCGCGATGAACAGCAAGGCCCAGCCCGCCGAGCGACGAGCGTCGGCAACCTTGGGTACGGTGAAGAAACGCACGATCACGTGCGGGAGCCCGGCCGTGCCGACCATCAGCGCGGCCGTGATGCAGAACACGTCCAGGGTCGACTTGGTGCCCGCGGTGTAGGCGCCGAAGCCCAGTTCCTCGCTCAGGCCATCCAGCTTGTCGAGCAGGCTGATGCCGGCTCCGGTCAGTTCGCCCCCGAAGCCGAGCTGGGGGATGACGTTGCCGGTCAGCATGATGGAGATGAAGATGGCCGGCACCAGGTAGGCGAAGATCAGCACGCAATACTGCGCCACCTGAGTGTAGGTGATGCCCTTCATGCCTCCGAGCACTGCATACATGAAGACGATGCCCATGCCGATGATCACACCCAACGTGACGTCCACCTCCACGAAGCGGGAGAAGACGATCCCCACGCCCCGCATCTGTCCGGCGATGTAGGTGAAGGAGATGAACAGTGCGCAGACCACCGCCACCAGGCGGGCGAAGTCGGAGTAGTAGCGGTCGCCGATGAAGTCCGGCACGGTGAACTTGCCGAACTTGCGCAGGTAGGGTGCCAGCAGCAGGGCCAGCAGTACGTAACCGCCGGTCCAGCCCATCAGGTAGACGGCGCCATCGCGGCCCATGAAGGACACCAGGCCTGCCATGGAGATGAAAGAGGCGGCCGACATCCAGTCGGCAGCGGTGGCCATGCCATTCGCTACCGGGTGTACCCCGGCGCCGGCGACGTAGTAATCACGCGTGGTGCCGACGCGAGTCCACAGGGCGATACCCGCATAGAGCGCGAAGCTCAGCCCGACGATCAGGTAGGTCCAGGTCTGGACTGACATCCTGCCCGGTCAGTCCTCGGCCACGCCGTGCCGGTGGTCAAGCCGGTTCATGGCGGCCACATAGCCGAAGATCAGGGCGACGAAGGCATAGATGGATCCCTGCTGGGCAAACCAGAAGCCCAGCGGAAAGCCGCCAATCCTGAAGCGGGCATCCAGCCAGTCGGCCAGCAGGATCCCGGCGCCGAATGACACCGCAAACCAGGCCAGCAGCAACACCGCCAGGAGCCTGAGATGCGCTCGCCAGTACCCGGACAATGACCTGCCGCCCATGGTTTCCATCAGCGTCCGCTGTAGGCCGGCGGCTGTGCGCCGAGCTGGCGGTAGCGATCCCGCAGCAGGGTTTGCCGGCTGCTGGTGCCCACCGCAACGCCCGCCAGGAAGACCTCGGTCGGCAGGGTGGTGACTTCCAGGGGATCGCCGTCCCAGATGACGAGGTCCGCCCGCGCGCCGGCCTGCAGTCCCAGGGGAGTGCCCGCTGGAGCGAAGACGGCCAGCGGCACGGTGGTGATGGCCGCCACGGCGGCCGTGTGGCTCATGCCATGCCTGACGGCATTGCCTGCCAGCTGACGCACGTTGCGCGGGTTGGCGCGATCGGAGGTGGCGAAGGCCACTTTGACGCCCGCGCGCTCCAGCCGGGCCGCGTTGGCCAGCGTGGCATCCAGTGCGTCGAAGTTCTCCGGCAGGCTGGCCAGTGCATCAAGAATGACTGGAACCTTCTGGTCAGCCAGCAGTTCCGCGGCGCGCCAGGCTTCCGCTCCACCGACGATGACGAGCCGGATGTTTTCGTCGCGGGCTAATTCAATGAGGGTACGCAGGTCCGACTCGCGGTTGGCCTCGGCCAGTAGCGGTGCGCGGCCGTCCAGCACCGGCTGCAGGGCCTCGAGGTCCAGCCGACCCAGGGCATAGCCGCGACGTTCGCCCCGCTCGACCGCACGCCGGTTGTCCCAGTAGTCGCGTGCATCAGCGAGCGCC
>JAUMBX010000198.1:5427-5818 GCA_032119515.1 Steroidobacteraceae bacterium
TTCCGAGACCCGGGCGGGTCTGTGCACGGTCGCCGGGCAGCAGGTACAGGAGTGCTGCCTGGCCGGCAAACAGCGGGCCCATCACCTTGCCGTCACCGCGCACGTCGGGCGCCACGATGCCGGCCGTGATGCCCTCGCTGCGATTGACCTGGATGCGCACCGAGTGCGGGTTGATGGCCGGCGCGACGTCGAAGGCCGCCGAGTACGGTAGCCCAGTGTGGGTGGCGTCCACGCTGGTGGACTCGCCGCTGACCTCTTCCACGCCCAGCCGGCCGTAGCCATCCACCAGGCCGGGCGTGACCTGGCTGCCGTTCGCCTCGATCAGCCTGGCGCCTGCCGGTATCTCCACATCGCTACCGACCGCCTCGATCACGCCGTCACGGATGAGCAC